>JBCBTO010000185.1:0-4314 GCA_039818625.1 Pseudomonadota bacterium | reverse complement strand
ACCAAGACTGACGTCTTTTTTACCAACTCTGGCCCTTGGGCTGTCGGTCTTGACCGGCTTTTCTGCGCCCGCATTTGCGGTGGCGGATCTTGAAAAAGACATCCAGGATAGAAATTACCCACTGTCTTTGTCGGGCAGCTATCTCGCGGCATTGACGGCGGGGCGCTCACGCGATCTCGATGCGGCAGTTCTTTATTTCGACAAAGCGTTGGAATCCGATCCGCAAAACGTGGCGCTGATCGAACGCGCTTTCATGTTGCGGCTCGCTGATGGTTCGATTGAAAAAGCGGTCGAACTCACAGAAGAAATCTTGGAGCGCGATCCAAAGAACCGCTTCGCGCGCATGGCGCTCGGTGTGGTGGCCCTGAAATCCAAGGCTTACAAAAATGCCGAAAAGGAGTTCGAGCAAATCGAGCAGGGCCCGCTTGCGCGCCTGACAGGGACCTTGCTGCTCGCCTGGACACTCGTCGCCGAAGAGGAGTTTGACGCAGCACTTGACGTTGTTCAGAAACTTGAGGGACCCGCGTGGTATGAGTCCTTCCAGCTTTATCACACCGGGCTGATTGCGGAGGCCGCGGGCAAGATGGACATCGCGCGGGAAAACCTGAGCACAGCTTATCAGCGCGACCCGAATGTGCTGCGCACCACAGAAGCGTGGGCTCGGTTCCAACTGCGTCACGGGTTTGATGAAGGCAGTGAAAGCCTCGTCGACGACTTGATGGCGCGGTTTTCCAACCGTCCGAGCATTCAAGCGCTCGCGGATGCAGCCGCCGCAGACGGCAAGGCCAAGCCGCATATCTCCAATCCGCTCGAGGGCGCGATGGAAGTGCTTTACGGCCTCGGGTCCGCCATTGGTCGTGAAGGTGGCGAGGAAATCTCCTATGTTTATCTTCAACTTGCGTCTTATCTGAGCCCGGACCACGCTCTGCCGCGCCTCGTACTCGGAGACCTTTACGAAGACGACAAGCGCTATGAAAAAGCGATCGAAAACTACGATGCGATCGAAGAGGGTTCGATCTTCCGGTCAAATGCTACGATGCGGACAGCGTTTGCTTATAACTCTCTCGAGAAGTTAGACGAAGCGCGCGCCATCATGACCGAGCTCATCGAGAAAGAGCCGGACAACATCATCGCCATCAGCTCTTACGGCAATATTCTGCGCTCGCATGAACTTTATGAGGAAGCGCGTACGATCTACGATCAGGCGATTAAGAAAATCGATCCGCAATCGCAAAGCAACAACTGGTCGCTTTATTATTCCCGCGGGATCACGAATGAACGCACGAAGCGATGGCCGGAGGCGGAAGCGGATTTCCGCAAGGCACTTGAGTTGTCGCCTGATCAGCCACAAGTGCTCAACTATCTTGGATATTCGCTCATCGACCTTGGCCTGAATTACGAGGAAGCCCTGGAAATGATCAAGGTGGCCGTCGGTCTACGGCCAAACGACGCCTTCATCGTTGATAGTCTCGGATGGGCTTATTACAAGCTTGAGCGCTATGACGAAGCCGTCACGCATCTGGAGCGGGCCGTCGAGTTGCGACCACAAGATCCGATCCTGAATGACCATCTGGGCGACGCTTATTGGAAAGTCGGGCGCAAGCTTGAGGCCGTCTTCCAATGGAGCCATGCCCGCGATCTTGATCCTGAGCCTGAAGATCTCGACAAGATTGTCGAGAAAATCGAAAATGGTCTCGTCGAAGACGAGGATGGCTAACGCTTCTCTTGAGCTGAGTGGTACATCTCCTTGACGGTCTCAAGAACGGAGCGCGCACGCGCCAAAATCAATCTGGCGCTCCATGTGACCGGGCAGCGCGATGATGGCTACCATCTCCTCGACAGTCTCGTGGTGTTTGCCGACTATGGCGATGATCTAACGGTCTCCATTGTGAACGGGCGCGCCGACGGTGATCATCGCCTCACGATACAAGGCCCGTTTGCCGATGGTCTTGCGGTTGAGCCGGACAATCTGGTGCTCAGAGCTGCGCGCCTGTTCGAAACCCCGCTTCCTGCGCTCGACGTTACCCTTGTCAAAAACCTACCCGTCGCCTCCGGCATCGGCGGTGGATCGTCGGATGCAGCCACGACCATCTCACTGATATCAAAGATTTGCGGCATCACGCGCCCCTCAGACGCAGCCCTTTTGACCCTCGGCGCAGATGTTCCCGTCTGCCATCGTGGAGAGCCTGTTCGGATGCGCGGGATCGGAGAAGACCTCAGTGCCGTCCCGCCTCTGCCGGACCTTGCTATGGTTCTCATCAACCCCGGTGTTGGCGTCTCGACGCCTGCCGTCTTCAAAGGTCTTGAGCGCAAGGACAATCCTGCTTTCTCAGTTCCAGAAACGGGCTGGCCCTCGACCGACGCCTTTATCGCTTGGCTTCATGGGACCCGCAACGATCTTGAAGCACCAGCTCGCACCATAACACCCGAGGTGGAACGGTGTCTTTCAGTGCTCGGGACGCATCAATCCGCGCTTTTCAGTCGAATGTCGGGGTCAGGGGCGACCTGTTTCGCGCTGTTTCGCACTTTGGAAGATGCCAATAAGGCGGCCGATGAAATCCGCGCCGCATTCCCCGACTGGTGGATATGCGCATCCTTGATGGGTCAGTGAGCAAATCAGTCCTCATCCGGCTCCCAGGACAAAGCCTTCACCACGGCAATCGCGACCCCGACGCCAATGATCTGGGCGATGATGAAGCCCGGAGCATGGCCTGGAAATATACCTGAAAAGGTATTGGTGAATGACCGCGCGATGGTGACAGCCGGGTTTGCAAACGATGTTGATGCCGTGAACCAGTAAGCCGCCGTGATGTAAAGCCCTACTGCCGCCGGCACAGCGTCAACGCGGGCCTTGATGGTTCCGAAGATGGTAACGAGCAGGCCCATGGTGGCGATGATTTCTGCGCCCCATTGCGGAACGCCGGTTCGCGCTTTTTCAGAAAGCTGGAAGAGATCGAGATCGAACATGAAATGGGCTGCGAGCATTCCCACAAGGCCGCCGAGAATTTGCGCTGCGACGAACTGGGCCGCTTCCATCGTCGTCATGGAGCCGAAAAAGCGGAATGCCAGTGTGACCGCCGGGTTAAAATGCGCCCCGGAGACCGGCCCCAACATGGTGATCAGGACATAGAGTATGGCCCCGGTCGGGATTGTGTTTCCGAGGAGCGCGATTGCGACATTTCCACCGGCGAGTGTCTCCGCCATGATGCCGGAGCCGATGACGGTCGCGAGAAGGAATGCCGTTCCCAAAAATTCCGCGAATAACTTTTGCCCCATCGTATACATGACATCCCCACCCTTTGCCTTGCGAATAACTTGAGCGCCGTGTCATATGAATTACACATGACAAATCCACGACACTTTCCAAGGTGTTTATCGTTTTGAGGAAAGATTGCCAATCATGTCACGGATTGATGAAACCCGGCCCTTTATCCCGATTGGAATTGCCGTTCTGACGGTCTCTGACACGCGCACGATGGAGGACGATAAATCCGGCGATACGCTGGCGGCTCGGGTTGAAACATCAGGGCATCGGCTGGAGGCGCGTGCCATCGTCCGCGATGATATCGACGCCATTCGCAGCCAAGTTGCGGAATGGGTGGCTGAGCCCGCCATTGACGCCATCGTCACCACGGGCGGGACTGGTTTCACCGGGCGCGATGTGACGCCGGACGCTCTGGAGCCGCTTTTCCACAAACGAATGGATGGTTTTTCACAGGTTTTCCACCAGTTGTCCTTTGAGAAGATCGGAACATCCACCATGCAGTCGCGTGCGACAGCGGGCATCATCGAGACCACTTTCGTCTTCGCCGTGCCCGGCTCGACCGGTGCGTGCAAAGATGCGTGGGATGGTATTTTGAGCCTGCAGCTCGATTATCGCCATCGCCCATGCAATTTCGTTGAAATCATGCCGCGGCTCGACGAACATCTGAAACGCGGCAAAGCGCGTGCCGTTTAAAAATTATCTTTTCAGAAAGTTTGTTCTTGATTTGTTCTTTTTCTGAATTTAGGAATAGATTCAGAAACAGGGAACGAGGGCAAGCACGTGGATCGCTCGCGAGATACTGAGGCTTTGGAGGAAGAATGGATTGGCGTCCGCCTTGAGCCGGATGCGATGAAATCCGCGATCTTTTCTCCGGACGGTTTGCCACATCCTTTGCGGAAGGGTCGCGGGGCGATCACAAATGTCTCGGGACGGTTTGAAAAGGAAAAACGCGAAGCCTTCGACGACGGTTGGGAGACTGAAGACCTGCCTCCGCTCAAGACTGACGTGCAAGTCGAGCGCCCGAAAACCATCATCACCCGCAATGAATC
>JBCBTO010000184.1:0-4368 GCA_039818625.1 Pseudomonadota bacterium | reverse complement strand
CTCTTTTTTACACTTTTTCCCTCTTCGATGATCTTGCTATCTATATGATATCTCGCATAATTTGATTTACTTTGTTTGTATTATCGCTTCCGTATCAGTATAGGCCTATCTCGCCGCTTTTTAGCGCAAATGACACGTCATCGAACAACATGCGCTCCCCCCGCCGACAGGAGAGACCTGTTACGTTGACCTCAATTTCAGGATGGGCCTTGTTGTGCATTTACGCTTCTTAGTCGGCGGATGGGATTTCAATTTGAAATTGGTGAGATTATCGTCGGTCGAGTTCTATCGATTGATGGCCTCAAAATCAAAATGTCTGATGCCGACCGCCTCCGAAGCACCTTAAAACACATCAATATCGACGGTGTGCTCGCAGGTGTTTGTGATCTCAACGGTATTTTGCGCGGCAAACGCATTCCGCTTTCGCAAATCGACAAGGTGATGGAAGAGGGGTTGAAAATGCCGCTCTCCCTGGTCGGCGTCGATATCTGGGGTGAAGATGTTCTGGGCAATGGTCAGGTGCTTGAGACGGGCGATGCGGACATCACGTATCGTCCGACCGGGCGTGGTCCCTTGATCCAGTCCTGGCATCAAACTCCGACGGCGTTGATCCCCCTTCAGATGACGGATGAGACAGGCATACCCTTGGGGCCTTGCCCCCGCAGTGCGCTTGATCGCGTATTGGGTTGGTATCGCGACCAGGCTTTGACCGTAGTGTGCGCGATGGAACTGGAATTCCATCTCGTGGCCCGCGACGACGGGCGACCGACGCCAATCACGGCCCACCGTCTGAAAGGCGCCCCGGCAATCGAGGCGATTGATGAGCTCGAAGCACGCGAGGGTTTCCTTGCAGAGGTGTATGAGGTTGCCGCCACATGGGATATCGATCTTGGCTCTGCTTTATCGGAGGGCGGGGCCGGTCAATTCGAGATTGTGCTCAACCACAAATCGGACCCGCTCGCGATTGCGGACAGCACATATTTTCTGAAGCGCATCATTCGAGGTGTCGCCGCAAAGCACGGCTTCGAGGCGACTTTCATGGCAAAACCGTTTGAGAACAAACCGGGCAACGGATTTCATACCCATTTCAGCCTCGTGGATGCCGATGGGTCAAACATCTTTGACGATGGCGGCGAGTTGGGCAGCGACCCCCTGCGCCACGCAGTCAGTGGACTTGAGAGCATGATGGCCGAAACGATGCTCATCTTCGCACCCCACATGAATTCGTTTCGACGGTTCGCGCCCGCAAGCCATGCGCCGACAACAATTGCCTGGGGGTATGACAATCGGCTTGCGGCGTTGCGCATCCCGCAATCGGAGCCAAAAGCCCGGCGGGTTGAACATCGCGTCTCAGGTGCCGATGCAAATCCCTACCTCGTGCTTGCAGCCATTCTGGCGGCAGTTCGCCATGGCCTTGAGACGCGCTCGCAACCGAGCGCCCCGGTCGCTGGAAATGTTTATGAAGCCGACCGTCCCCACCTGCCCGCCACGTGGCGCTCAGCCATCGACGTGTTTGCGTCAAACGAGGCCTTGAAAGACGCCTTCGATCCGCGCCTGATCGCCATGTTCCTCGCGGCGAAACGTCAGGAACAGGGTGTGTTCAGCGAGCGCATTCCACTCTTCGAATACGAAACCTATGTCGACGTGGTTTGAGTGATGTCTTTTTAGGCATCGATTTTCCATCTTTCGGCCCATCTGCTTGCGATCACGGGCTTTTCGCCCGCGCGCAATGGCGTATAGTGGTGTCATACACTTCGATTGTAGGGAGACGATTGATGAACAAATCCGCACTTTGGGTGAGCGCGCTGGCGTTGGCCACGACCATCGGAACAGCGACGGCGGAAGAAGAAAAAGTCCTGAACGTCTATAACTGGTCGGATTATATCGCAGAAGACACGCTGAGAAAGTTCGAAGCAGAGACCGGCATCAAGGTCAATTACGACGTCTTCGATTCCAACGAAGTGCTGGAGGCGAAACTGCTGGCGGGCAATACGGGCTATGACGTCGTCGTGCCGACGGCAAGCTTCCTCGCACGCCAGATCAAGGCCGGTGTTTTCCAAAAGCTGGACAAATCAAAACTGTCAAATCTGAAAAACATGGATCCGGAAATCCTGGCCCGCGTCGATGTTCACGATCCGGGCAATGAATACGCCATCAACTACATGTGGGGCACGGTTGGCTTCGGCTATAACAAGAAAATGATCGCGGAACGCATGCCCGATGCACCGATCGACAGCTGGGATATGGTTCTGAAGCCCGATGTGGTCTCAAAATTTGCCGATTGCGGGGTCTCGTTTCTCGACGCGCCGGATGATGTTCTGCCGGTTGTCAGAAACTATGTCGGCGCGGGGCCGAACTCTGAGGACAAGGGTGATCTTGAAAAAGCGCAGGCTGTTATGGAGGCCGTCCGGGCGAATGTGCGCTATTTCCACTCATCGCAATATATTTCGGATCTCGCGAATGGCGACACGTGTCTTGCCGTCGGTTGGTCTGGCGATGTTTTCCAGTCGCGCGACCGTGCCGCTGAAGCCGACAAAGGTGTCGAGATCGATTATGTGATCCCGAAAGAAGGAACCGTCATCTGGTTCGATATGATGGCGATCCCGTCCGATGCGCCGCACCCGGAAAACGCTCATAAGTTTCTTGACTTCATCATGCGCCCGGACATCATTGCCGAGATTTCGGACTATGTGTTCTACGCGAACGGCAATGCGGCTTCGTTTGATCTCATCGACAAGGAAGTGACGGAAGACCCGGCGATTTATCCGACCGATGACGTGAAAGAAAAGCTTTTCGCAAGCACGGTCCGCTCCGCGCGCTATGACCGGCTTCAAACCCGGACCTGGACGAAAATCAAAACGGGTCAGTAAGGACGAAAGCGCGGCTAGGTAAGCCGCGCTTTTTCATTCGGGGGCTCTTTCATGGATCAAAAGCTCAGTTCCATTTGCGCGGAGAAGCCTTGGAATGACCCAGCCGCGGAGCCGTTCATCCGAATCAAGGATGTGACGAAGACCTTCGGCGATTTCAAAGCCGTCGACGGCGTCACGCTCGATATTTTTCGCGGTGAACTCTTCTGCCTTCTCGGCGGGTCCGGCTGCGGAAAGTCGACGCTCCTGCGCATGTTGTCCGGCTTTGAAACCGTGACTGGCGGCGCGATTGAAATCGATGGCCAGGACATGGCGGGCGTTCCGCCCTATGAGCGGCCCGTCAACATGATGTTCCAATCCTATGCGCTTTTCCCGCACATGACCGTCGCGAATAACATCGCCTATGGCTTGAAGCGCGACGGCATGGCGAAGTCTGAAATCAAGAAGCGCGTCGAGGAAATGTTGACGCTTGTGCAGCTTCAGGTTTTCGCAAAGCGCAAGCCGCATCAATTGTCGGGCGGTCAGCGTCAACGGGTGGCGCTTGCGCGCGCGCTTGCGAAGAACCCGAAACTTCTCCTCCTCGACGAGCCGCTCGGCGCGCTTGACAAGAAACTCCGCGAAGAGACCCAGTTCGAACTGGTCCGCATCCAGGAAGAATTGGGCGTTACGTTTGTCGTCGTAACCCATGATCAGGAAGAAGCGATGACGCTTGCGACCCGCATCGGCGTTATGGATCGCGGACGCATCGTGCAGGTTGGCGAACCGCGCGACATTTACGAGTTTCCGCAAAGCCGCTTTGTTGCAGATTTCTTGGGCTCGGTGAACCTCTTTGAGGGTGTCGTGTCCCGCGATGAGGAAAACGAGACCGCCGTTCGCTCGCCCGATGTGGAGACGGAACTCACGATCAGCCACGCGATTTCCTGCGTCTTGAACCAGAAAGTCGCCTACGCCGTGCGACCCGAGAAAGTCCGTCTGACCCGCGAAAAACCGGCGCAAGACACGAATGTCTGCCGCGTGACGGTGGAGGATATCGCCTATCTCGGTGGCATGTCGGTCTATCTTCTCAAACTGCCGACCGGCAAGACGATGCGTGTCACCAGTCCCAACAGGGACCGCCACGAAGACGCCATCACCTGGGATGAGGAAGTCTATGCGAGCTGGAATGCGGCGTCGGGCGTGGTGCTGGTCTCGTGACCGCGCGCATCGACTGGGGCCGCGCGGCGGTCATCGCCATCCCGCTCATATGGCTCGTTCTGTTCTTCATCGCGCCGCTTTTTCTGGTGCTGAAGATTTCCGTTTCGGAAGTCGCACTTCAGCGACCACCCTACCTGCCGCTCATTCAATGGGCGGATGAGGGCATTCTTCAATTCACCATCAACTTCGGCAACTACGCCTATCTGATCGAGGACAGCCTCTACCTCAACGCCTATTTGGAAAGCCTCAAGATCGCGGGCGTTTCGACGCTCTTCTGCCTCCTGATCGGCTATCCGATGGCGTATTA
>JBCBTO010000183.1:0-4382 GCA_039818625.1 Pseudomonadota bacterium | reverse complement strand
TTCGCAAATTCGACGACGGGTTGAAAAAGATCCAGGCAATGAAGGTCTCAACAAGAAGTTCAATCTTGCGCTTCAGGAGCGATGCCCGTCCGTGGCTCGCGTGAGCTTCGAGGGCAAGTCCCGGCGGTGGCCACGACACGCCGGAGCCTTGCGGAGGGATCGGGTGACCGCCGCGGTCCAGCGCTTCGGTAAGCCCGACGACATTGTGGAATACGTTCTCGACCTCGCTTTTGGGTGCGCCTTCGTTTGGCAGGATGACCGCTGATAGGATGACACCTCTTTTCGACTTCGCCTGTGTCCAGCGGCAAGAGAGGCCCGTCAGATCTGGGATCACTTCGCCTGACGGCTCTTCGAGGGAATAGTCTCCCGCTTTCATGCGTTGCTCTGCCCATGTGAGGCCGCCACCTGAAAACATCGCATAGTCTATGCCGGGGGAGGCTTCATAGCGGGCGACCACGACTGTGAAACCGGCGTCGGTGATGTCGCTCAGCGGAACGATCGCCGTGCGCAGGGTTATGCCAAACTCCCGTTTTGCCCACTGGCGGACGGCTTTCAGTCCGTCTGTGGCGGCGTCTGTCTGATCGTGCCAAAGGGCGAATGCCGCCCCGTCGCCCCCGAACACGAAGGGAAAACGCCGTCCTCTGGCCGCGTTGATCTGTGCGGAGATGACCGCCGCGCCCACCATGTTCACAGTTTTATAACGCCCGGCTGCGATTTCCTGCGTGGACCCGACAATGTCGGCAATGCCCAGGAACCAGTCTGTCGGAAGGGCGCGATACCCGCTCTCATCGGCGAGCGCGTCAAACTCGGTCTGGCGGGGAAGCGTATCGAAAAACATATTGGTGTCGGCAGTCATGGCACGGCTCACCTTTAAAAAAGGGCGCAATGAAAAGTGCTCTTGTGGTCTATACCGTGCAGAGTTTTGCGTTAAACCGCAACGACGTCCGAGTCGATTTCGATGACGCCGTCTTCCAGAACTTCAGCGCAGATGCCGCCGTGGCCGCGCATGGCGTTGTAGCCGCCTTCGCCGAGTTCTGTCTCCATGCGTGAACAAGGGGCGCACAGGTCAGTGCCTCTCAGGCGTGCTGTTCCAATCAGAAATTCGCGTTTGCGCAGGGCGATGAGTGGGATTTTACGAACCACGATGTTGCGCCGAAGCCGTTCGGGAGCAATCGTGGCGTCCTTCGTTTGTGACAGGGCGGCGATGACCGGAAGGTGCTCCGCCTGAATGAGGGTGACGGTCCGCTTGCCCGGTTTGTTGCGATGGTCACCTTCAAGACCTGTCAGCGTGATGGTGGCGCGCTCGACCGGGATCAGTGGCTCTTTGCGGGCGGGGCGAAGTCCGATCCACACGATATGGCCCGGGGCTGGGAAGCGGCTTGTGAGGGAAGCGATGGTTTCCATTGATGCCGGATTATTCAGCGATGACGACGCCCTCACGGCGGCGGTCCGCTGCGCCTTCGAGCCTGTCTTCGTGGATCACAATGCCGTGGAGGCCAGAATTGAGGGGGATGACGACAGTCGGATATCCCATCTCGCGCAAAGGTGCCTCGAGTTCGACCGCCCTTGTGTTCGCCTCGACGGCGAAGGTGCCAAACCGGTTGGTCATGTTCGGAAGATCAAACGCCTGCTGAATGTTCATCTCCCAGTCTATGAGAGCGACGAGGGCTTTCACGACATAGGTGATGATGCGGCTTCCGCCAGGGCTCCCAAGGGCGAAAACGGGCGCGCCGTCTTTGAAGACGATGGTGGGGCTGATGGAGGACCGCGGCCGCTTGCCAGGGGCAACCGCATTGGCGATCGGGCGTCCTTGGTCGTGGGTCGTGAAGGAGAAATCCGTCAGCTGATTGTTCAGCAAAAACCCGTCCACCATTATGTGGGACCCGAACGCGCCCTCGATGGTCGAGGTCATTGACACGATGTTGCCTTCGGCGTCGCGGATGACGAAATGGGTCGTGGACGGGATCTCGCGCGATGTATCATCGCCGTAGTTCAACGCGTGATCAAAGGCGGGGGTGCCGGGCACTGCGTTTTCAAGCCGGTTTCCCTGGCTAATCAAACCGGAGCGCTGTTTTAGATATTCGGGGTCAAGCAGGCCCTTGACCGGGACGGGCACAAAATCCTGATCGGCCACGTATCGACCGCGGTCTGCGAAGGCGAGGCGGAACGCATCGCCGATGATTTGCCAAGTGATGGGATTGAACGGACCGGTTGATTCAAGATCAAACGGCTCGATCATGCCGAGAACCTGGCCGACCGCAATTGAACCAGATGTTGGCGGTCCGGCACCGCACACGCTGTGGCCGCGATAGGGCGCGCACACGGCTGTGCGTTCTTTCACTTCATAGGCGGCGAGATCGCCAAGCGCCAAGAAGCCCGGGCTCCCCTCGACATTCTGCACCGTATCGACGATGTTCTGCGCGATTACGCCGGTGTAAAAAGCGGATGCCCCCTCGTTCGCGTAGGCCCTCAGGGTTTTGGCATAAGCCGGATTTTTGAGCAGTGTTCCAGCCGGTTTCGCGCTGCCGTCCGGCTTCAGGAAATAGGCGCGGCTCGTCTCAAACCGGGCGAGACCTTCCGCACGCCGGGCGACCAGACCTGCCATGCGCGGGGATATCTCAAATCCATTTTCCGCAAGTCCGATGGCATGGTCCATCAAGTCCGCCCAAGGCTTCGTGCCATGCTCGATATGCACGTCGTGCAACAATTTCGGGATACCCGGAACGCCTACTGAAAGCCCGCTTAAAACAGCGTTGAAGAACTCGACAGTCTTGCCCTCGGCGTCCAGAAACAGTTTCGGCGTGACATTTTTGGGCGCGGTTTCGCGGCCATCATATGTGGTGAGGCGGGTGTTCTTGCTATCCCAATAGACCAGAATTCCGCCGCCGCCCATGCCGGAGGACTGGGGCTCGGTGAGGCCGAGCGTCGTTTGAACTGCGACCATGGCGTCGATGGCGTTGCCGCCCGCGCGCAACACATTCGCGCCCGCCTCGCTGGCGTGGGGATTCGCGGTTGAAATCATCCATTTCTCGCCAATCACCAAGCGGCCATCTCCGCCGTCTACAGGGCCGATTTGCGCTTCGGGCTGGACCTGATCTGCCGCTTGCTGTGCGGTGCTGCTGACTGTGAAGATCACAAGGAATGTGCAAAGGAGGTGTGTCCAGAGTCCAGGATGTTTGACCATGACGAACTTGTCCCAAATTACCAAGAGGCCCAGATAGATATTGCATGTGTGTTTACGGGGAATGGCCACCCGGCGAGAATCATAAGAGTGTGATCTCACTCGCACAACACAGATTGTGCTTGGCCCTTGCCAAACACGGCTTTTCTCAGTCAACTGTGGTGGCATGTTGACATATTCCACGCTGATCGGCGTCGGAAAAACCATTTTCGGAGGAGATGATGGGTAGCGATCATTCGCATGATCACGAAGAAGGCTCTGCTCTGTCAGATACGGCTCTGCGTGTAAAGGCGCTTGAATCCCTGCTCGTCGAGAAGGGATATGTTGATCCGGCAGCCCTCGATGTGATCATCGATACCTATGAAACCAAGGTTGGACCTCGCAATGGGGCGCAGGTTGTTGCGAAGGCCTGGGCTGAAGCGGATTTTCTGGATTGGCTGAAGCGCGATGCGACCGGGGCCATTGCGTCTCTCGGGTTTGAGGGGCGTCAGGGGGAGCACATGATTGTGCTCGAAAATACCCCGGATTTGCACAACATGGTCGTATGCACGCTGTGCTCCTGTTATCCGTGGAGCGTTTTGGGTCTGCCGCCCGTTTGGTATAAGTCCGCGCCTTACCGGTCGCGCTCCGTCATCGATCCCCGCGGTGTGCTTTCTGATTTCGGGGTCACTCTCTCCGAGGAGACCGAGGTGCGCGTCTGGGACTCCACCGCGGAACTGCGTTATCTCGTAATCCCCATGCGCCCGGATGGCACCGAAGGTTGGTCTGAAGATGATCTGGCGACGCTTGTCACGCGCGATTCTATGATCGGCACTGGCCTTGCCCTTGCCCCATCGGAGGTGCGCGCATGAATTCCGGTCACGATCTTGGTGGTATGCAGGGCTTTGGCCCCGTTACCTCCGAGCCTGAAAAACCCGTGTTTCACGCCGACTGGGAGAAAAAGGCGCTTGCCTTGACTCTTGCGATGGCCGCATCCGGCAAGTGGAATCTCGATAAATCCCGCCATGCGCGCGAAAGCCTTCCGCCGCCGCAGTATCTGTCGTCCAGCTATTATCAAATCTGGCTCGCCGCGCTTGAAAAGCTGATGGTGCAGGAAGGGCTGGTGACGCGAGAAGAAATCGAGACTGGCACCATGACGACGCCACCCATTGCGGTGAAAGGGGTCTTGCGTGCGGAGATGGTGGAAACTGTCTTGAGAAAT
>JBCBTO010000182.1:0-4431 GCA_039818625.1 Pseudomonadota bacterium | reverse complement strand
ATCCACTTTGATATGGAAAAATTCATCCGCGAGGGCGGCAAGAACAAAGACCTGCCTGTTATCCGCGCGGGATACGTGATCAACATTCCATATCTGCCGGACGATCCGACGGACAACAAATCAAAATGGATCAAGCAGGCGTCTGAAGATTCGATCTATGTCTTCGGCCAGGTCGGCGCGCCGGGGCGCTATGCCTTCAACACAAATCTGAATTTCATCGACCTGATCTCCGCAGCCGATGGCCCAACGGGCAATGCTGACCTGCGCAACATCCGCGTATCACACAGAAATCGCGGTGAAGCGGGCATTTCAAAAGTTGACCTCGCCCTTTATTTTGAAACCGGCGACGAAGCGTTGATCCCGCATATCGTACCCGGCGATGTGATCTACATACCCTCGCGCGACCGCGAATGGCTTGAAAAACCGAAGGAAGAGACGGTCCGCGTCCTCGGTGCTGTTGGCACACCGGGTCGCTATCCCTTCCGCGATGACATGACGATCCTCGATCTTCTCGCCGAAGCGGGTGGCCCGACCGGCAACGCGCTCCAACGCAAGATCGTTGTCGTGAACATTTCCGCAAGCCGCGATCAGGCCCGAACCTTTGATCTCATCAAATTCGCGAAGACGGGCGATACGAGCCGCCTGCCCATCGTGCGCGCGGGTGACACGGTCTACGTGCCGGACAAATCGGAAAGCATCTGGGCCAAGGTTCAAAACGGCATAACGAACACGTCGTCCATTCTCACCTTCGCTCTCGCGCTGATAGCGCTTTAGCAAACGAGGCAAGTACGGAGTTTAGAAAATGGCTGCGAACGCCATCCAGGAAATTGAGGACATCCATTCGCGCACCTTCGGGCGTGGCGCCCGCACCATTGGTGTAACAGGCCCTGCCCCGAAAAGCGGCGCATCAACAGTCGCGAAGTCGCTCGCGACCCGCTGCGCCTTATCGGGGAAAACCACGCTTTTGATGGATATGTCCCGCGGGCCGGATGATGTACGCGACGGTGACGACAACACCGGATGGCATCCAGGCGAAGCAGGCATGGGTCAGAAAATTCACAAGGCAAAATCGGGCTACGACGTGCTTCCGGTCACGCCGGGCGGAAACACGAAGTTCCTGTTTCGCGATGCTAAGCACTTGCAACAGATGCTCGCCGAAGACCTCAACCGTTACGATCAGGTTGTGGTTGATCTATCGCCGGTTCCAGATGAGGGGCGTTCTTCTGTACCGGCGAGCATCGGCGCAGCTGCCTGTGATGCCGTCATTCTCGTCTGCCGCACCTATGCAGTCACCCAAGCGGCCGTCGAGGATGCTGTGAAAAACCTCGCCGACAATGAAGCCAAGATCGCAGGCCTCGTGATGAATGATCAAAACGCGCCAACGATCGCGGAAGAACTTCTGCGCGAGATGAACCGCATTCGCTGGTTCCTTCCAAAAGGTGTGCGCGACTTCGTTGAGAAGAAGGTCAGAGACGTCGAAATCTTGAACAAAAAGCTCTGACGCGGTTAAGTGCGGCTCGTTGACAGCCGCAAGGACATCCCGCGATGAGTTTGAGTGCGCACCTCGCCTACGCCCTTTTGTGGGCCTCGTTTGGCATCCTCCATTCGATCCTCGCCCGTTCCTCTGTTCAAGAAAAAACACCAGCTCAACACCAACATCTTTATCGCCTCGGCTACAACATTTTCGCGACCGTCCATCTCGGTCTCGTCTATCTCATCGGGGCCTTTGTGCTGGCCGCCAATACAACACCCTTCGTGCTTCCATCGCCTTTGATGACGCTTATGTTCGGCATGCAAATCCTCGGCGTCCTCGTTCTTTTCTCTGCCCTTTTGCAATACGATCTCGGCCTCTTTTCCGGCCTCAGACAACTGCGCGACCGCGAGATGAAGGACGCGATTGTCGGCGATGAAAAGCTCAATATCGAAGGCCTTAGCGCCTATATGCGCCACCCGCTTTACACCGGTCTCTTTCTTATTTTATGGGGCCGGGCCGACAGCGAATTCGCCCTTGCAACAGCCGCTTGGGCGAGCGTCTATATCGTGATTGGAAGTCACTTCGAAGAGCGCAAACTCATCCGCCAGTTTGGTGACGACTACCGCGAATATCGCCGCCACGTACCGGCCTTTGTGCCGTGGCGTGGTCGCTATGAAACGACGTGATTCTCCACTGAAACTTCACCGTCTTCGCATCATGTTGGACTGGAACATGAGCGCGCAATCTTCAAGAACTTCAACACAATGCAACCGGACTCACTTTTCACGGATATCCGCCGAAGCCCATGAAAAGACTCATAATTATCACTACTCTTAAAGTGGTTGATTCAGTTGAATCAAAGTCGAAAGCGGTTTAACGCACAACAGTAATCGTCTCCGCCGCGCGCGTGATGCCGGTGTAAAGCCAGCGCTGGCGATGCTCGCGAAACGCACCGCTCTCATCAAACAAAACGACGTTGTCCCACTGCGAACCCTGGCTCTTGTGAACGGTCAGCGCATAGCCGTAGTCGAACTCATCAGACCGCCGTCGCTTCGGATAAGGAAGGTCTTCGTAAGTGCCTTGAAAGAACTCCGGTGCGACGGTGACAAGCACCTTTTTGGCGAGCACGTCATCATCGGATTCCACATCCAATCGGAGCATGGACTTGCGCTGCGAGCGCAAGCCGGAGACCGTCCATGTACTGCCATTCAACAATCCCTTCGACTTGTCATTTCTAAGACAAACGAGTTTCTCCCCCGCCGCCGGTCGCCAGTCCCGAAACCCGAGCAGTTCGCGGATGCGATTGTTGTAAAGCCGGCGGGTCCGGTTCATGCCGACGAGCACCTGGTCCGTATCGAGGATCATGGTGGAATCGATATCTCGGCGGGAGATCACGCGGCTCTCGTCAAACCGTCCATAGTCAAGATCGCGCCCCTCACGGATGTCCATCGACATGCGGATTATGGGATTGTCAGCCGCCTGACGGTGCACCTCGGTAAGCATCACATCGGGCTCATGATCGGTGAAAAAACCACCGCCCTTGACCGGCGGCAACTGCGCCGGATCACCGAGAACCAGAACCGGCACGCCGAACGACAGGAGATCCCGTCCGAGCTCCTCATCGACCATGGAGCATTCGTCGATGATGATGAGGTCAGCTTCCGAGGCGGGTGCATCCCGACGAATGGCAAAAAGCGGCTGCTCGCCATCGTCCTCCTCGTCTTTGCTCTTGCCCGCAGGACGATAAATCAACGAGTGAAGCGTTGCAGCCCCTTCGCATCCCTTCTGGCGAAGCACATGGGCGGCCTTTCCAGTAAAGGCCCCGAAGACGACCGTCCCATCCACCCCTTCCGCAAGGTGTCGCGCCAGCGTGGTCTTGCCAGTCCCCGCATATCCAAACAGGCGAAAGACCTGCGCATCACGGTTGGACAACCACCGCGCCACATCGCGAAGAGCACCATCCTGTTCCGATGACCATTTCATGGGAACGTTTTGAACGCTCACACTGATTCCGGCAAGTTCCTTCAAGGATCAAAGCAAATGTCATGCAGTTTTATTAGAAAATAACTCGCAACTCGGCACCTGGTGAGCTATTTTACATCAGAACCTGTTTTGTTCGTTTGAAGACCAAGATCGACGCCTGAACTGCACGCCTTGACGACTCACTCCCAAAACACGGTTGACGAAGTCCCGGACATTCTTCCGGGGTAGAGCCATATTGAAGGAAAGTCCCATGGCAAGCGGCACAGTTAAATGGTTTGATTCAAAAAAGGGCTACGGCTTTATCCAGCCGGATTCCGGCGGCGCGGATGTCTTCGTCCACATCTCCGCTGTCGAACGCGCCGGCCTCAGCGCGCTTTTGGAAAACCAAAAGGTCGAGTACGAACTTGAAGAGCGTCGCGGTAAGACAAACGCGACAGACATTAAGGTCGTCGGCTAGGACGCGTCTGCCCGCAAGCGGACGCGACGAACATCACAAAATTGAAAAGCGCCGACCGGCGCTTTTTTGCTTTGCGCATATTATGGGAGCGCAAGATTTCAAAAACACACCCTCCACAAAATGTGATCACATAATCGGGCAATCGCTGATTGACAGAATGTCGCAGTCGCATACCTTTCCCACACAGACGTCATTGGCACATTGGGAAGGCTTTACGATGAAACGGATTACACTCTCGCTGCTGGCGCTCGCGGCCTGCATCACGACAGGACCTGCATTCGCCGATAAAATCGATGACACGATCAAGGCGCGCCAGGCATTCTACAAGCTGGTTGGCTTTAACTTCGGCCAAATGGTCGCCATGGCCAAGGGCGAAGCTGAGTACAATGCTGAAGCGGCGACGAAGGCCGCTGCAAACCTTCAGGCATTGACCAAAATGGATCTCGGCCCGCTGTTCCCTCCCGGATCCGACAATGAAGCGAAAAAAGGTAAAACCCGCGCGTTGCCGAAAATCTGG
>JBCBTO010000181.1:0-4437 GCA_039818625.1 Pseudomonadota bacterium | reverse complement strand
GTCGGCTTGCAAGCGCGCGGGCGATCTCGCAGCGGCGTCGCTCGCCGCCAGACAGCGCGACCGATGGCGCTTTGCGCAAATGTTCGATCCCGAATTCCGCAAGCAGGTTTTCGAGGTCTTCCTTGCGGCGTTTCTTGTCGGGTTCGATGACTTCGAGCACGGCCCGGATGTTGTTTTCAACACTGAGGCCTCGGAATATGGACGATTCCTGCGGCAGATATCCGATGCCAAGGCGCGCCCGGCGATACATGGGCAGCGGTGTGATGTCGTGTTTGTCGAGGAAGATTTGCCCGGTGTCCGCGCGCACAAGACCGGTGATCATGTAAAACATCGTCGTCTTGCCAGCGCCGTTCGGGCCAAGCAGGCCTACAGCCTCACCGCGACCGATGGCAAGGCTTGCGCCGTCCACCACGACACGCCCATTGTAGCTCTTGCGCAATTCTTTCGCGATCAGCCAACCTCGTCCGGTGTTGTCCCTGAGGGGCACGGCGTTGTCGATTGCCGGATTGTCGGGTTGGGTGTGACGGTTCATGGATCAGAATCTAAGGCTCCCTGATCGGAATGCTAGGTCCGTTGGTCGCTCTTCGGTGTCGCCGCATCACTGGCAGTTGCGCCGCGCGCCGGTGTTGTTCTGGCTTGTATCAAACAGTGCCTGCACACGTCCGGTTCCTGACAGCTGTGCCTGGCTGGTCGTGAGGTTAACCGTCAATTTCTTGCCGCGTATGATGTTGTCACATTGCGTGAGAACGACATTGCCAATCAACTCGACGATCTGTGTTTTCATGTTGAAGATCGCGCGGTCGCCGGTCGCGGTGTTGTCGCCTGTGTTGACCCAGATCTTGCCCAATGCCTCGATGCGCCGGATGCCCTGATTGCCGCCCGCTGTGTTGACAGCTCCGTCGTAAAACACGTTCAGCTTCGCTGCTTTCATCGTCGTCGGGCCCTGTTGCACGTCAACATTGCCTTTGAAAATGGCAAGCTTTTCCTCGTCGCGCACTTCAAGGCTGTCGGCCTCAATCTGAATTGGCTGGTTGTTGTCGGAGCTGAACCCGGCGAAGGCATCGGCGCTTTGAGCAAATGTCGGTGCAGCATTCAACACAATGCCGGGGAGTGCGAGTGCCACCAGAAGGCTCACAACGACAATGACACGGGCTTGTTTCAAGCGGCTCTTCCGATTCTGTCTGATCTAACGTCGAACGCGGTCAGGCTGCACGACCATCTTCACCCGGTTCTCGAACAGGATGTATTCACCATTGCGGCGGACCTCAAGACGTTCGGCACTGATTTCTCCAATATCAGACGTGATGTGGACGGGCGCTTCGCTGGTCAACACGCCGTTTTTCATGTCGATATCGGCTTCTTGCAAATCGGCTGCATAGCCCGAACTCAGCTGCACATTGACACCTTTTGAAAGCCTCAGGCTGCCGCCCTCAATGTCAAAACGTCCCGCATTTGCCTCAACCGATGCGATGTTGCCGTCGTCCATCGTAAGCGTCGCGCCGATCTTCTCGAGCAATACCGTCTTCGGATTGTCGAGATCCTGAAGCGCGCGGTCGGCGACGATTTCATAAGCGGAATCGCTCGCTGTAAATCCGTTGAGGCTTGGATTGTCCATCACCACCTGGCCATTCGTCAGGTCAATGGCGATCGTGCCGAACGGGGTCGCGATGAGTTGCGATGTGATCGTGATGGCCAGAAAGAGGATGATTGCAGCGGTGCCGATCACGGGAAGGCCGATCTTCAGGAATTTGACCCGGCGCGTATAGGCCTGTGCGGTTTTGAATTTCTGCGCCTCGTCATGCATGAGTGGTGCTGTGCGTTGTGTCGCCAAGCCCGCGACGCCCGCTTGCATGTCGCTTCGCATTTTCGGGTCGTGTGCATTCATGTTGATTAGACGTGCTCGTTGTCTTGCGAACCGATTTGCCTCTGTTCTAACACGAAAAATAAATCAGGTGTTATTTTCCGTGTTCTGTTTTCCGCACGTGCCCGCCCAGCGGACGGGCTTATCACCACAGTCCACAGGTTTGGACCGGAGGTCATGGAGAACAATGGTCGCTCAGGCGTTTTAAGAATGGGCGAAGATATCGATTTCCGGCCAGCCCGCGAGGTCCAGTCTGGCGCGGGTCGGCAGGAATTCAAAACAGTGCGCCGCGATGGCGTCGCGGTCTTCGCGTTTCAAGCGGTCTTTCAGGATGTCCATGATGCGGTGGAGATGAAGCACGTCGGAGGCTGCGTATTCAAGCTGGGCCTCGGATAGTTCATCCGCACCCCAGTCGGAGCTTTGCTGCTGTTTTGAAAGTTCCAGCCCCAGCAGCTCCCTCGTCAGGTCCTTCAGGCTGTGCCTGTCCGTGTAGGTGCGCGTGAGTTTGGAGGCGATCTTCGTGCAGAAGACGGGCGTCGTCTCAGTCCCAAATGCGTTCAGGAGCGCTGCGACATCAAACCGGGCGAAATGGAAGATTTTTGTTTTGTGCGGGTTCGCGAGCAGGGCAGTGATGTTCGGGGCGGATGTTTGACCAGCTGCGATCTGGACCACGTCCGCCGTTCCATCGCCCGGTGACAATTGCACGACGCAGAGCCGGTCGCGGTGGGGATTGAGCCCCATTGTCTCACAATCGATGGCGACGTCGCCGGGGTAGTTTGCAAGATCAGGCAGATCACCTTTATGGAACCGGATGGTCATTGCTTTTCCCATGTGTTCGTTGAACTCCGCCGCCCGATAGGCTCTAACGAAGTTGGCGGTCTTTATCCAGTGGCAAACGCTTATGACAGTTTCTTACACCGGGCCGATGGCCTATGAAATCGCGGACTGGCGGCGTCAG
Organism: Pseudomonadota bacterium; assembly: GCA_039818625.1. Lineage (GTDB taxonomy): Bacteria > Pseudomonadota > Alphaproteobacteria > Rhizobiales > JACESI01 > JBCBTO01. The sequence continues at coordinate 1,618 of JBCBTO010000181.1, read as the reverse complement.
ATTAACGATCTTTACGCGGAAATCCGGCGGATGGATGACGTCTCAAAGGCCTGGGCCCATTGGCGCGTGACGCGAGAGGCGCTTTTTCGAGACCATCCGATGTCTCCGCTTTCCGATGCGATGCGTCGCGATTTTGGCGGGTTGTCGGCCTACGATTATGATCCCGCGCTGCGATTTGCCGTCGATCTTGTCCCCCGTTCCGGTGACGCGATCACCTACGATCTGGCTGACGACGGTGTGATGATGTGCCGGCCGATTGCCAAAACCGTTGGATTGGAGACACATCTGGGGGGTGAACTCACCGCCTACTGGATTGAGGGGTATGGCGGCGGGCTTTTCTTGCCGTTTAAGGATGCCACGTCCGGGGATGAGACCTATGGTGGCGGGCGTTACATCATAGACGCGATCAAAGGAGCCGACCTCGGTCTTGATGGCGAGGGACGTTTGATCCTCGATTTCAATTACGGCTATCATCCGTCGTGCGTACTGAATGCGCGGTATGTCTGCCCGCTCGCGCCCGCGGAAAACACGTTGCCGGTTGCGGTGAGGGGCGGGGAAAGGCTTTAGCTCTCATACCGCGTGACGCCGCGCCGGTTTTCATCGAGCTGCAGGTTTTCGAAGAACGGTTCATGGGCGCGGTGGGCGCAGTGGCGTCTCGGGCATAAGCGGCAGTTCACGCCAATCTCCGTCACAAAGCGCTGGGAATGGAGGTCCATGTTGGCGGCGTAGATTGTCTCTGGCGCGTGTTCGATTGCGCAGCCAAGGGCGAGTGCCAGACGGTTGTCTTCCCGTGTGAAGCTCAAGGATGGCCGGTCAACCGTGCGGTTGATTGTGAGATAGCGGCTGTTGTCCGGCATTTCGACCAGTTGCGTGATGATGCGGCCCGCGACACGGAAGCAGTAATGGACATCAAGCCTTGGACACGCCCCACCATACCGCGCGAGCTGGATCGGGGTTGCGTTGAACCGCTTCGTCACGTTGCCGCCCCGGTCGATTCGCATGAAGAAGAATGGGATGCCTTTGGCGCCCGGTTTTTGCAATGTCGTCAGCCGGTGGCACACATGTTCATAGGAGACTGCGAAGCGCGCGGCCAAATGATCGATGTCGTATTTCACCCTGAGCGCTTCCCTGAAGAAGTCGTCATAGGGCATCATCACCGCAGACGCGAAATAGTTTGCAAGCTCAACGCGGCAGCGCGAAACCTCGTGATCGCTGACGATCTTCGCCCTTTCGATTTGCTCGTTCAGCACATCTGAGTGCTCAATGAGCGCAATCGTGTGGGCGAGTTGAAACACCCGATTGGTGTAATCGAGACCGTCGGACAGCAGAATCTGGCGGTTTTGCTGGTCGAAAAAGCGTAACGCCGGTTTCAGCGTCTCAATCGGTACGGTGCGTGCGGTGATCCCGAGGCGTTCTTTCAGATACCGCTTCAGGGAGCCATAGAGTTCATCGCGGTCGGCAAAACCACTCTTCAACACCGCCTCGGCGCAGCGTTCGACGTCGCCGAAATAATTGTTGTTCGCGCGGAAAAACTGGAGCACGATCTCTTCGTTCGAGCCGGATTGAGACTCAATGCTGGCAAGCGCTTCGTTCTGGGCGGCGAGCCGTTCGCCATAAG
>JBCBTO010000180.1:0-4452 GCA_039818625.1 Pseudomonadota bacterium | reverse complement strand
GTCTTGTCATGGGTTTTTACTTTTCCGATTAACGATATGTAATGTTATTACATTCCTAAAATCGAAGAAGTCAACGGCACTTTAGGCAAAGTGACGGCTATGGCATCTGACTCAGAAAAGACGGTGCTTTTTGGCCACTATGCCGCCCGCACGTCCTCGATAAATTTCTCAACCTGCTTGCGGAGTGTTTCCGACTGCTGGGACAGGTCTGCTGCCGCGGACACGACAAGTGCTGCGGAATCGCCCGTCGTTGAAGCGGCATCATTGATGCCGACCACAGCGTCTGACGCCTCTTTCGTCCCGTTCGCCGCCATCAAGGCGCTTTGAGCGATCTCATGCGTCGTTTTCTCCTGCTCCTCAACGGCGTTTGAAACCGCTTTGGAAATCGTGCTGATCTTGCCAATCGTGCTCGCGATGTCTTTGATCGCGACGGCGGAGTTCGACGTCGCCTCCTGGATCTCCGTCACTTGTGACGTGATTTCATCGGTCGCCTTTGCCGTCTGTCCGGCCAGCACCTTGACCTCATTGGCAACGACCGCAAACCCTTTGCCCGCGTCGCCCGCCCGCGCGGCTTCAATCGTTGCGTTCAAGGCGAGAAGATTGGTCTGCTCTGCGATGCTGGAGATGAGTTGAACCACTTCGCCAATCCGGTCAACAGCGTTCACAAGGCTTTCGACTTTCATGTTGGTCGATTCTGCCTGCGCGGATGCCTGTTCTGCCAGCTTTGCCGAATCCACCACTTGCGCGTTGATCCGGTTGATTGAGTTCGACAGGTCTTTCGAGCCGTCCGACACCATCAAGACATTGGTTTTGGCATGGTCAGATGACGAGTCTGCCACCATGGCATATTGGCTCGTTTGTTCGGCTGAAGCCGACATATCCCGCGCGGTGGATTGCATTTTGTCGACTGCCGCGGCCACGCTGTCGACGACACCCCTCACACCGCCTTCGAACGTATCGACCACAGCGCTCAGAACCTTCTGCTTCTCTTGCCGGTTGCGCTCTGATGCGTGATCCTGCTCTTCCTCAAGGTGTCTTTTGTCGATGGCATTTTGTTTGAAAACGTGGACGGCACTGGCCATCTTGCCAATCTCATCCTGGCGATCCAACGCAGGGATATCGACCTCGGTGTCGCCTTTGGCGAGGTCGCGCATGGAGCGCGTCATCCGTGTCAACGGAAGGATCAACGAGCGCACACCGGCGAGGGAGCACAGGAACAAAAAGGCGGCTAGAAGTGCGGCACCGAACATGATGCGATTGCTCAAGTCTACACCCGCCTTGATTTCAGGCCCGATATCCGATGTGACTTCGAGCACGCCGCGCAGATCGCCAATTTTCCAGTCTGTTTTCGGCGATGCAGGATGCGAATTGTGACAGCTCACACAGCTTTCCCCGCTCATCCGATCGGCCACGCCAACGCGAATGACCTCGCGACCATTTCTCATTTCCTGGCGAACGAAAGGCTCTTCCGGGTTGTCCTTCAAAAACGCCCAGGCTTGTTTCTGGAAATCGTCAAGCTGACGTCCGTCGCGATTGGAGAAAGGAAACGGGCTGTAAAACGCCACATTCGTGTCGTCGCCCGCAAGTTCTTCACTCACTTCCAGCAAAAAGGTCGCTGGGGCCGGGAACCCATTGGCTTCCGTTTTGTGGGTGAAGGATGTTTTCATCTCACCGTTCGACAAGACCTTCTTGACAACATTCTTTGCGTAGTAGCTGCGAATGGTTTTCAGTTGTTCGACGGTTTGAAGGGCAGATTGCGTAGCACCCTGTTTGATGTTGGCGTCGATCATCTGCGGAACGAAGGTCCACATCATGAAGAGACCGGCGAGCGCCACAATCGGTATCGGTAAAATCAGTTTCCAGATTACGCTTTGCGAAAAATACGGCCACCGAACTTGCATGCTTTTGTCTCGAAAAAAGGGCTTCCCAACGCGTCAGCATGATTACGGTTTTTTGGTTAATCAATGATTGATGGGGCGACTGCGAAAGGCGTTGTCACCAAGCGTGTTTTCAAAGTGCTACCGCGAAGACTGTTCGAAGCACTTCGCTACATCTGTACTGAAACGCAACAGAGATTTAACTCATGCGCATTGTATGAATGGCTATAGCGAGCTTTAGCAGATCAGCTGCGTAAAATCCGGCGGCGTTGAGGCAGTTTGTTTCCAAAAGTCTCAAGCCGTCTTGAGTTCGACAAATGTCCATCACATATGCCGGGCTATAGCTGGGATTAAGGTCGACCATATGTTGGGCAAACTGCAGAGCGTCATCGTCGATGTCTGGTCGATAAACGACCCGCGCACCCTCTTTGTAGAGGGAGTGGGTAACGATTTCGCCATTTACAATCCAAAGCCGCCACTCCTTCAATATGTGAGCTGGTTGGCACAGCATAAGTTGTGTGTCGTGGCGCAGTGATCCGCGCGGGATATCGTTTTCATCAAGGGTGAGCACTGTAGTCGCCAATTTGATGATATCACTTGCACTTTTGACGGAACCCGGTTCCGCTTTGCTGTCATCCACAGGCCTTAAAAACCAGGCTTGCACATCGTCAGCGAGCTGATCCGGCACATCGCGCAGGGTGAGAACTCTTGCGTTCGTACCGTTCAGAAGATGCTCGTGCCACGCCGCTTCATAAAGAAACGGGGCGATCTTGAAGACGCCGGGTTTGAGTGCGTGCGCCTCTGCGTAACGCCACAGAGTATAGGAGCCGAACAGGATGACACTCCCGCGATCAATGATGTCCGGCTCAGGAATGAGGTCACCCACGAAAGGCACGACCTTGTGCCAGGAATACGCTATCTCCAGTCGTTCAAGCGCGTCTGCAAGTTTATGGGTGTCTTCGAACGGTTGAAGAAGCCACTGCATCAAAACTCGCCCTCAGACCAAACCCGTTTCCCAGCCTATGATCGCCTGTTTGCGCGTGACACCCCAGTGGTAGCCGCACAGGCCGCCGCTTTTACCAAGCACGCGATGGCAGGGGACAACGAAAGAAAGCGGGTTCTTGCCAACCGCTGTGCCCACAGCCCGCGCCGCGCCGCGCGGCTTGTCGAGGTGGAGCGCGATATCGCCATAGGTGGTCGCCCGACCGAAGGGAATCTTCAACAGTGTTTCCCAGACCCGCACCTCAAAATCGGTGCCGATGAAAACGACCCGGAGCGGCTGGTCCGGCTGCCATTCTTCCCGGTTGAAAATCCGGCTCGCGTAAGGCGCGGTCAACGCGCTGTTTTGGACATAATCCGCATTCGGCCAGCGTCGCGCCATATCTTCAAACGCTTCGGTTTCGTCACCCTCATCGCAAAAGGCTAGGCCCGCGAGTCCGTAATCCGTTACCATCAAAAGCGCTTGGCCAAATGGCGAGGGGTGAAACCCCCAGGACATCGTAAGGCCCGCCCCCTTGCTCTTGTAAAGACCGGGGCTCATCGCTTCGTGACTGACAAAGAGATCGTGCAGGCGACCCGGCCCGGACAGGCCGACCTCATAGGACGTATCCAGGATGCTCGACGCATCGCGCAGGAGATGACGGGCGTGGTCCAGTGTCAGCGCCTGAAGGAAGCTTTTCGGCGAGATGCCAGCCCAGCGCTTGAAAAGCTTTTGCAGCGTGAACGGGTCTTTGCCCATTGCCCGCGCCAGCGTGTCAAGATCCGGCTGCTCGCGCACATGTTCGCTCAGATACTCAATCGCTGAGCGCACGAGCGCATAATCTGTCTCGAATGTGTCGTCTTCAAAAGGAACTGCTGCGTTTTGCATGTCACACCTCTTTGTTGGTGTGACGAAGCTAGCGGGTCGCGAGGCAGGCATCCACCCGAAACTTGTCGAAACCGAACGGTGCCCGTCACCCGCCTTTGGCTTCGGCCAGCGCCGCGCCGAAGGCCTGCGCGAAACTGGTCTTGTCATGGGGGTTCAAGAAGCGGCCGATATCGGTCCGTTCCCCGCGTGCGGTCAAAAGGATTTTGGTCACAATATCGTCTTCATCCTTGGAAATCTGCAGTTTTGCCCAAAATGGATTGAACCGCAGCTCCTGAATGCGCCCCCGCGCGGAGACGCGCCGTACGATCAGCTCATCACGCCGCACGATCACTTCTTCGAAGGCTTTCGCCGCATGATAGTTCACCCGAAACGCGACATAGACGAGAAGAACATCAAGGCCCAAGAAAACGAAGACGGGCCAGGCGCCGACCATGAAATAGAAGAACCCCATGAGGAAACAGGTTCCGCCGAACAGGATCATCAAAATGATGAAACCGTTCTGCGACAGTGAGCGATACGGCCTTAAGGTTGCGGAAAAAATTTCCACAATATCGGCCTCGCCCTTTGCAGGCCCGCTTTGTCGTTCTAGATCAAAACTCATCGTCTTTAACGTTATAGAAATCCTATGAGCGTCGCCAAGCCCATAAAAACATCGAAGCCGCCCGCGCGCGCAAAGGCCGCAACAAAGCCCAAACCGCGCAAGAAGCG
>JBCBTO010000179.1:0-4505 GCA_039818625.1 Pseudomonadota bacterium | reverse complement strand
CTAGAAGGGCGCGGGCGCGCACTGTCAGCATCAAAGCCTGGCTTGCGCGCGGGCCGGGGCCCCAGGCGATGTGCTTCGTCATTTCGTTCTCATGGCCGTCGCCGCCGGGACGCGCGGATCGCACGAGTTCGAGGATTGTTTCCATAACACTCTCGCCGACCGGCATTTTTCGCACTAGCAGCTGGAATGCGCGCAATTCCTCGGTGTTGAGCACCTGATGAGCTTGCGCTTCTTCCGCACCGGTTGTTTCCAGCAGGATACGCCGTTCCGCTTCCATGCTCGGATAAAGCACATCGATCTGCATCAAGAAACGGTCGAGCTGTGCTTCCGGCAGCGGATAGGTGCCTTCCTGCTCCAGCGGGTTTTGCGTCGCAAGCACGTGGAATGGTTCTGGCAGGTCATAGCGTTTCGCCGCGACCGTGACGTGATATTCCTGCATCGCCTGCAGCAGCGCCGATTGGGTGCGCGGGCTCGCCCGGTTGATTTCATCGGCCATCAAGAGCTGAGTGAAGATCGGGCCTTTCAAGAAGCGAAAACTGCGCGTTCCATCGTCCGCCTGTTCCATCACTTCCGAGCCCAGAATATCGGACGGCATAAGGTCCGGTGTAAACTGGATGCGACCTTCACCAAGCCCGAGAACCTTGCCCATGGTTTCCACAAGGAGCGTCTTTGCAAGGCCCGGTACGCCGACAAGAAGACCATGTCCGCCGGACAGCACCGTTACGAGCGCTCGTTCAACAACGGTCTCCTGCCCGTAAATGACATTTCCAATTGCCGTTCGCGCCTCGCCAATCCGTTTCGCCGCTTCGTCCGCCTGTTCGACAATTTCGCCCTCAAGTGCTTTTGCCGTCTTCGAGACGCCGGTGTCGATTGCGCTCATGCGATGTGCTCCTATATGAAACCCAAGAGTGATAAAGTGCTTAGTAGCAATATGATGTCACGTGCACAGTATTCCGCTTTCGCGGCGACCTGCACCATAACTTAAGTGTAATGTGGCGGCTTTTGTCTCGATGTCCAACAGTCGACTTTCGTGAACTGTGGGTTGAACGATCAAATTCGCGGCATGAAAGCGCCCGCTGGCCCGCTTAGAGCCTTGTATTGTGATAACTATTCGTCATGAATGTGATGGAGTGGTACACCTGAATGAAATTTTCGAACGGCTTACAGCATGACCGATAATCCCGATGTTTTGGGCGATGAATTGACCGTATCCGGCGGTCATGTGGACGGTGGCCTTGAGGCTTTGATGGCGCGCGCAAAGTATGCGGGTGATGGATTGCCGCCTGTTGAAAAGTGGAATCCGCCCTTTTGCGGCGATATCGACATGCGGATCGCGTCGGACGGCTTGTGGTATTATCTCGGCACTCCAATCGGGCGGGAATCGCTTGTTCGCTTGTTTTCCACGGTTTTGAGGAAAGACGAGGATGGAAAGACCTACCTCGTTACCCCGGTCGAGAAAGTCGGCATCACCGTTGATGATGCGCCTTTTGTGGCGGTTGAGATGAATGCGCATATCGAAAATGGCGATCAGATTTTGACTTTGCGCACGAATGTGGGCGACATCATCACCGTGGGCGCTGACAACCCGTTGCGCTTTGAAGACGAGGATCGCACGGACGGTGTGAAGCCTTACGTGCATGTGCGCGGGCGGCTCGACGCACTTCTCGCACGCCCGTTGCTTTATCAACTCGTCGACCTCGGTGAGACTCGTGAAATTGAAGGGGTTGCCATGTTCGGTGTTTCAAGCAGCGGCGATTTTTATCCGATCATGCGGCAGGATGCGCTCGAAAGGGCCGCACTCAGCGATGGGTGAGACGTTTTATGTATCTTGATGACAGCGATTTTATCGCGCGTTCGGAGCGGTATCTGCACAGCTCGCCAAATCGTCTCGCGGAAAAAGGTGATCTTGTTCTCAACCCTGAGGTCAGGGAGATTTTTCCTTCGTTTCGCGAGGCGGCCATTCTCTTTTCGATTATTGAGCGCCCGGAAGGTCTCACAACTCTTTTGAACATGCGGCCGAAGCACCTGAAAAACCACGGCGGGCAGATTGGGTTTCCGGGTGGCAAGGTGGAGGATCAGGACACCGGGCCGCTTTCGACGGCACTCCGGGAAGCGCATGAAGAGGTTGGCCTTCCGTCAGATCACATCAATCCTATCGGCTTTCTTGACGCTTACATCACCGGATCAGGATTTCGGGTGGTGCCCGTCATCGCCCGCGTGCGCGTGGACCGTGATCTCATGCTTGATCCCAACGAGGTTGAGGCGGCCTTTGAAGTGCCGTTTCATTTTTTAATGAACCCCAGAAATCATGGGCATGGGTTCATCCGATGGCGGGAAAAAGACCGTTTCTATTACGAAATGCCTTATAGTGATGGGGATACGACCTGGCGCATTTGGGGCGTGACGGCCGGTATCATCAGATTGTTGTATGAAACGATCTATCCTGAATTTCCAGATGCGCAATCGTTCGACGCACTGCGCGTGGAAGCCTGACATGTGTGGGTAATGCCATGGATGAACTTCTCGAACCCCATCTCGTTAACCGATCCTGGCTCGACGACCCTGCTTTGCGGTCTTTGCTGTCGATGCTGAATGACGCTAATGACGAAACACGCATCATCGGCGGTGCTGTGCGCAACGCCCTTCTGGGCGAGGAGATCGAGGAAGTCGACTGCGCGACCACTTTGTACCCTGAGGATACCATTGCGCGCGCCGAGGCCGCTGGTTTCAAGGTCGTGCCGACGGGCCTCGATCACGGGACCGTGACCGTCATCATCGACGGAACGTCCTTTGAAGTGACGACCTTGCGCGCGGATGTAGAAACGGATGGTCGCCATGCGCGCGTGCGGTTCGGTCGCGATTGGGCCGAGGACGCGAAGCGGCGCGATTTCACCATGAATGCGCTGTCGATCGATGTTGATGGCACTGTGCATGATCCGATCGGCGGATATGCCGACATCGTGCATCGGCGTGTGCAGTTCATCGGCGATCCGGAAACCCGCATTCACGAGGATTACCTGCGCATCCTGCGATTTTTCCGCTTTTTTGCCTGGTACGGGGCTGGCCGCCCGGACCGTGATGCGCTGAGGGCGATTGTGCGCACCAAGTCGGGTCTTGCGAGCCTGTCGGTCGAACGGGTGTGGCAGGAGGTGAAGCAACTTCTCGCCGCGCCGGATGCCGAAAGATCGGTCTTGTGGATGAGAACGACCGAGGTTCTCGATGCTGTTTTGCCAGAAAACTGGGGGCTTGATCAGTTTCATTGGCTTTTGAACGCTGAACGTGAGCACGGTCTGAAACCAGATGCGTTGCGCCGTTTGCAGGCGATGTTGCGACCGGCGACGGATGTCGTACAGGGCTTGTCCGACCGTCTCAAACTCTCCAATGATGAGCGAAAGCGTCTTCTGGATTGGGTTTTGGAGGTGTCAGAGGGCCGACATTTCGCATCTCTCTCCGTCGTCGAGTTTGCAAAGGTGCTTTATCGCGCGCGCGCAGGTGGTGTTGCCGACGCCATGGCCCATGATTTTGCCAAGGCGATTGCCAAAGAGGAGGCCGGGGTTGATCGTATCTCCGCTCTTATGGAATTTGCGGACACCTGGTCCCGTCCCGAGTTGCCTGTTTCCGGTGAGGACTTGATCGCCCGTGGCCACACACCCGGACCGAAACTCGGAGATGCACTGAGCGCGATTGAGGACACGTGGGTTGAAAGCGGCTTTGTGCTCACCAAGGAAGAATTGCTGGACGAATACTGACTGCCCGCGCACGAGACGCCTGCCTCAGCGAAAGAAGCCTGCTGACGTATCATGCGCCGATGCTGTGTTATGCGCTCTCGCGCTCACGACGTCCGAATCGACTGATATGGTTGGGGTGTCCCTTTCCGGAAAACGGTCTTTAGAACTGTAGCTGGGCTCGCTGACCGCATATTTCGAGAACGCCACACCAAGGACATTTGCGCCTGCGAAATGCAGCTGTTTGCAGGCGTCTTTTGCCGCTTTGCGCGCGACCTGATTGGCCGCGACCACAAGTAGGGTCGCATCCGTTTTGCCTGACAGGATCCGGGCGTCTGCAACGTTCAAAACGGGGCCCGCATCGATCACTACGATATCGTATTTCTTCGCGCAATAGTGAAGCGTTAACGCCATGCGGTCTGACGCTAGAATATTGGTTGGGTTCGGCGGGATGGTCCCGGCTGAAAGGAAGGTCAATCGCGCATTCTTCGTCGGTCTGAATAGGCCAAGCACGTTATCTGCGGGCAATACGTTGGTCAAAAGGTTGCTCAAGCCCGCCCGGTTGTGCGTTTCCAAAAAATGATGGAGTCTTGGATGGCGCAAATCCGCGTCCATGAGGAGCACGTTGCGACCTAACGCTGCGAATTCTTCCGCGAGTTTATAGCTGGTTGTGGACTTGCCTTCCCGGTCTGCCGCACTTGTCACCAGAAGCGTTTTGACGGTCTCGCCAGCACCGGAGAACTGCAGCGACGTTCGCAAGATGCGATGGGCATCGCAAAG
>JBCBTO010000178.1:0-4508 GCA_039818625.1 Pseudomonadota bacterium | reverse complement strand
CATCCTCATTGATCTGCCAACTGCGGCGCGAACGGGGGATCCCCGGCGTGGCGTGATTGATCGCATTTCTGGGAATGACCAGGACGACACACCGCCAATCCCGCAGAAATATGATATTCCCGCAGATTACGGACGGGAAAAGAAGTCGAGCACTGTTCTTCTGGCGACCGTCGCTGGGCTGTGCGTCGTCGGCGTCGGACTTTATTTTGGGTGGAGCTCGTTGAACTCTAGCGGCCCTGCCATCGAACGCGCCCTTGAAGACGGGCCCTCGGTGCCAGGACAGAATTCACCACAGGTGGTCGCTGAAAGCCCGCAGGAGCCCGCCCCCTCGAACACGTCGGTCAACACCTCCCTATCGGCTGATGCGGAACCGTCAGCGCCTCTTTCTTCGCCAGACGCCACCTCTGTCGGGCTTTTGGATGAAGCGGCAAACGGTTTTGGCAATCGGTTCGCGACTGATACCGACGGGCAGGACACGCCGGTCGGCCTTCTCGGCACATCAGACACGAACGCCGCGCAACCAAGCGCAAGACTTGATGGCAATGCAGGTGACGTCCAACAGCGTGCTGCGATCGAGACAAACTCAAGCACGACGGTCGGTGAAACCGTTTCGGCCCCCGCACCTCAGACGAGGCCTTCACAAGACCAGGACGTGGTGGCTGTTGATCTGACATCCGATGTCGATGCCAGTCCCACTGCCGATGCCATTGTCGCTCCGCCGCAAACAGATCAGGTTGTAACAACACCCTCTCCGTCCACTGCGTTAACATCGTCCGATGAGACACAGACTGATGTTGCCGTTCAAGGGACTGCACCGGCGGTCGCCTGTGGGGCGGCCAATCTTGCAAGCAGGAGCATCGGCCCGGGCCTTAGCCAATTCACGCTCGCGTCAGCCTGCCGGGCCAATGAACGGGTGGTTGTTTCTTACGGCGGCATTGAAATGCCGTTCCAGCTGGACGCATCGGGCAACAGCACATTCACCGTTACACCATTCCTCGGTGCTGATGTCGCGCCATCCGCACGATATGAAGACGGAACAGAACAGGCTTTGCCACTACCCGCCTCAAGCTTCAACGCCTACACAACTGTTGCCGTGGTTTGGGACGGGCCAGTTCAGGTCGATCTCCACGCGCTCGAATATTCGGTGGCCCCCGGATCACCACAGCATGTTTGGCGGGATGCAGCGTCCTCTCCCGATGCAGCTGCCGACAAAATGCGACAGACCGGTCGTTACCACGGTTTCTTAACCGAGATGGGCGGTTCGGGAAGCGGCAAACGCGCGCAAATCTATACAGTCATATCTGATGGACAGGCCGCTGGGCTTGCGAACCTCAAACCGGGCATCGTTCAAATGGCTGTCGATTACTTCCAGCCATCGCGCCCGCAAAACTGCGCAGCTGCGCCGGAAGCCGAAACCGGGTTGACCGTCTATATGTCGTCGGGCAGCGGCAAACCCACAGTCAAAGAACTCTATGCAATCGTCGAAGGATGCGCGCATACCCGCAATCTTTCAATACGCCTTCACCCGGAAGCTGTACCTGATATTCGGGTCGGGGGTCGATAACACCATAGATGCGGTTTGGCGCAGACCGGCGCTAGGCCGACTGACTTTAACCAGAAGAAACGAACATAACTTAGGGGCTACCTCCATATGATTGGACACATGAGGTCGGTTTTGCGGCGCAACGTGACGTTCACATCCGTTTGCACCGCGCTTTCGATTGCCGCATTTGCTACGCTTTCGCCTTCAACACTGAGCGCGCAAGAAAACGTTATCTTGCAGCAAAAAGGTGGCGGACTGACGATCTCCGGCAAACTGGTTGGATCGGACAGCACCAGTTTCGTCGTTGAGTCGCCAGACTTCGGCCGGATCACCGTGGATAAAGCGCGCTTCATTTGCGTCGGGCGTGACTGTCCGTCGGGCGCCGAGGCAGCTCCACTTGTCGCCAGCACCGGTTCAGCGACCTCTCAGATCGGACCGGACTTCGGCGTGTACGGCTCCAACACCGTGGGCGGTCAGCTGATGCCCGCCATGGTGGAAGGATATGCGACCAGTCTCGGCGGGAGTTCCAGACTGATCCTTGGAAGCGAGCCGGAGCAGTCCAAGATCGATATTCTTGATCCATCCAACCAGAAGCTTGCGCGCATCGATTTGAAGGCGAAAGGATCCGGCACCTCGTTTCCAGCCCTTCTCGACGGGTCTGCAAGCATTGGCATGTCCTCGCGACCTGCCAAGGACAAAGAGGCGGCCTCGCTGATTGAGGGCGGGCTCGGCGATGTGCGCGATGCGGGCAAAGAGCATGTCATCGCGCTTGATGGTCTCATTATCATCGTCTCACCGGACAATCCGATCAAGCTTCTTTCCATCGATCAGGTCGCAGCCATCTATTCAGGCGAGATCACCGACTGGTCAGAGCTTGGCGGCAAGCCCGGCCCCATCACAGCCTATACGCGCCCACCCCGTTCGGGCACGTTTGACACCTTCATCTCGCTCGTCATGAAGCCGTTTGGTCGAAAACTCGCATCCAATGTTGTGGAGCTTGAGGCCAATGTGGAAATTTCCGACAGTGTCGCGCGCGATTCGTCAGCAATCGCTTACGTCCCGTTCGCATTTGAGCGCAACGCGCGCGCCGTCTCCATCGCGACAGCCTGCGGGATCACCTCGCAAGCCTCCGTATTCGATGTGAAGACCGAGGAATATCCCCTCGCCCGCCGCTTGTTCCTCTACACAACAAACCGGGCTCTTCCAAACCATGCGAAGGGTTTGCTCGACTACTCGCTATCGCCCGCCGCGCGCCAACATGTGAACGAGGTCGGGTTCATCGACCTCAGCCCGAGCCGGCGACCTTTCGCCCAGCAGGCACTGCGCCTTGCAGCAGCGTTGAATGTGCCAGCGGAAGACTTCAGCGCCGATCTCATGCGTGAGTTCGTTGCCGACTTCGGCAATTTCGACCGCCTGTCTTTCACGTTCCGCTTTCGTAGCGGATCAACTGAGCTTGAAAATCTGTCTTTGCAAAAACTGTCAGATTTTGCTCGGGAACTGACCTCCGGGAGCCTTTCAAATCAGCGCATTCGTCTGGTTGGTTTCGCCGATTCCATCGGCGGCTTTGAAAACAACCGAGTGCTTTCAGCGGCGCGCGCGGAGAGCGTGAAGTCTGCGCTTCTTTCGGCAGGTGCCGGACGCATTGACCCGGCGCGTATCGAGGTGCGCGGTTATAGCGAACTGATGCCGGTTGCCTGCAACACCGACGCGTCAGGCCGCGAAAAAAACCGTCGTGTTGAAGTTTGGGTGGACGCCGGTTAACCGACTTCCCCACGCGGCGACTTCGGGCCCTCTATTTTTCACAAAAAATCACATAACCGCTCGCGAAGCCTCGCGATCGGTCATGTTTTTCGCATTAAATTGTCTTATGAATTCAGCGCCTTATCGTAGTTTTACTTAATAGACGAGCCGCATTTACAGTATCTCATGCAGTAAACTGCACTGATTTCACGTCTTCTCAAATCACGATCGCTGTTTGTCACGAAACCGTAATAGTTCCGTTACCGAGGCGTCATTTTGTCTGCCTAATTTCCGGGCGAGCTGTTCGAATGATGCGGCTTCGAACGAGCGCGAAAAACATACGAATTTTGGGGACGCTACCGCAGCCAAGGGCAAAATCCGAAAAGGGAACGTTGGTTGAAAACGTTCAGATGTAGTCGGCAAAGCAGGCCGAGTGCTTCTGTTCGTCTGTTCGTGGTGGCATCAGTTTTAAATGCTTGGAGACGCACAACATGGCATTCAAACTTCAAATCTTACACGCTTCTGACCTTGAGGGTGGTGTCGACGCCATCCAGGCCGCGCCGAATTTCGCGGCAATCGAGCAAGCGCTGGAGCAAGACGCAACCAACAATGGGTTCGCGTCCATAACACTTTCCGCGGGCGATAACTTCATTTCCGGCCCGTTTTTCAACGCGGCAAGCGACCCGGTTACCTTCAATCCGCTCCTTGAAGGCTTTTACAACGAATTTTTCGGTCTGATCGATCGCTCGCTTCTTCCAGATGCGGCTGATCTCGACGGAAACGGCTTTTTTGACAATGCTGAAATCGATACTTTCCTGCTCGACGGCGCACTCAACACGAATGGCCTGACGGCAAGCGACATTTACATCGCAGATATCAATGGCGACGGCTTCCCTGACTTTTTCGACGAGATCGACAACTTTCAGGGCCGCATTGACGTCGCGATCCTGAACACGATCGGGTTCGATGCGTCAGCCCTCGGCAACCACGAATTTGACCTCGGTACGGACACGCTTGAGAACGTCATCAATTACGATTCCGAAGAAGGCAACTCCCTGTCCAGCACAGGTGAAGCGTCCATTCTCGACGAGTTTCCTGATCATGTGAACTTCCTGCAGGAAGTCGACACGCCAGGCGTGCAGTTCCCCTACCTGTCGGCCAATTTGGACTTCAGCGGCGACTCGGATGTGGGCGCGCTGTTCCAGGACAACCTCCTGCCGAACAC
>JBCBTO010000177.1:0-4522 GCA_039818625.1 Pseudomonadota bacterium | reverse complement strand
CGGCATGGACCGGCGGTAACCAGGCGCTTCTGGACCGTGGTGGCCGTGTGTCTCGCTTTAAAGACAAGTTTAAGGGCTTTATGTAAGTCTTACCCCAATCCCAAGCGGACCTCTCCGCGAAAGGTAACCCCCGGTTCAAGAGTGCCGGGGGTTTGTTTTTGGCGGCTTGAAGACTTGCAATGCGTCGATTTTTGGGGATTGGACTGTTGCTGCGGTGTGTGTTCGGAGCAGTGGCTATGCGTTCTTTGACCTGTGCATTAATATTTTTGCTTTGTTGGTGGGGCGCGGGGATGTCTGCAAGCGCCCAATCGAGCTTCGGCATCGAATACGGAACGGGCCGCATCATTTGCACGGGCGATGCTGACGATACAGCCGGCAGTGTTGGCGACGATTACGCGGCTTCGGCTGCCTGGGATCGCCGGGTTTTTGGTGCAAATTTGCCCTGCGGGGAAGAGCTAACCGATCTTGATCCAGGGGTCTGGAAACAGACGCGCCCTTTTGACGGGGCAGACCAGGCTGGTCGGAGTGCGTCGTTTCGCATTTATGTTCTACACGACACATATTCTTGGACGTCGGGATCGGCCGAGTTTATCGAGCTTAAGGGTGAGCCTGTGTCTCCAGCGACGATTTTCGCGGCACCAAATTTCAATGCGCGGTTTTGCAGCGCACATGCTTCGTTCGGAATGGGCGCGTCGTCGTCCGACGGAAACACCGTCGCCAATCGACAACTTGCCAGCGCCCGAACCGCGACGATTACTGACGCTCTCAAGACAGCGCGCGCCACTTGTCCAGAGGGGCGCATACCGATTTTGTTCGGCGTCAATCTAGGTGAACACGCAGAGCGTGTCGCGTGCGCAGATGGAGGAGACTGCACGCCGCCACCCGCCGATCAGCGCCGGGTTATGATTATAGCCACTGAGGATCTCGCTTTGAACGTCGACTTGCCGCAAGCTCTGGCCGCCGCCCTACGAGATCAAGATGTGTTCGCTGACTTTGATGTCGGTAACTACCAGATGTTTGACGTTGTGTCCCAATAGGCCAGCCCGCCGAAAATCTTTCAGAATCTATCCAAAAATTTATTCAAGCAGACCGCGACAAGCGGTGTGGGTCGCACTAGGCTGAATTGGCCATATGGCATTCAGATTTAAGGGGAATTTCAATGAGCACGTTGTCAGGAAATACAGAGATCAAGAGCGAAGACGGTCGCCAAACCGGCGTCATCGTCGGCGACCACGGGAATATTGGTCTTGGCGGAAACGGGTCAAACGGCGACATCGGCATGCACTCCGATGATGGCAAGCTGCGCATTCATATTGATGGGGGATCGGCAAACATCTGGGCTGGTGGCGAAGGCGCAGGCGGCGACCTCACATTGAAGAACACGGACGGCGTGTCCACGGTTCACCTTGATGGCGGAACGGCCAATCTGCAAATGGGCGGGGGCGGTGCTTCCGGCGACATCTCACTGCAGTCGGGCACCGACGAACAGACTTTGTTCTTTGATGGCGGCGACGGAAACATTCGTGTAGGTGGTGGCGGATCGAATGGCGATATTGCTCTGTTCTCTGACGATGGCTTGATGCGGATGCATATCGATGGCGGTCGTGCCAATCTGTATGCGGGAGGCGAGGGCGCAGCGGGTGACATCGCGCTGAAGGATGACAACGGTGAGACAGTGATCCACCTCGATGCCGGCGACGGAGTGATCCGGATCAAAGGTAACCATGTTGCGACGGCCGATCATGTTTTCCAGCAAGACTATACGCTACGCCCCTTGCCTGAAGTCGAAGCCTTTATTAGCGCGCAAGGGCACCTGCCCGGCATCGCGTCGGCAGACGAGATGCGCCGGGATGGTGTCGATCTCAACGCAATGAATGCCGCTCTGCTCGAAAAGATCGAAGAGTTGACCTTGCATGCGATCGATCAGGCAAAACGGATTGCGGCGCTGGAAGCAAAGCTCGCTAAGCTTTAATCGATCATCGATCAGATCGACTTTTTTATCACACCAAGAAAGGCGAGCGTTCCGGCGCTCGCCTTTTCATTGACAGGCTAATGTTTTCCTGTAGCGTTAAGCATAGTTGGGCGTCATCAAAAGCGTCCGCGGACGGAGGTCCCCCCATGTGTTCCATTGTTGTAAAACCACGCTGGTAACCGACCTCGCTGGCTGAGTTCTATCGCTCAGCATCCTCAACCTACCCAATCACAATCAAGTCAAACCCTAGCCGTGCTGCGCGCAGGGTTTGGTGCACCATTTTTCCCAGGGGGGAGTCCCATGGCTGAAAAGCCTGCTGATACAAAAAACACCAACCGAGCCATTTATTTTATGGCGCTTGTTGTCTTCATCGACATGATGGGCGTGAGCATCATCATCCCTGTGATGCCGGAGCTGATCATTTCGCTCACCAGCGTCACGCTCGGGGAGGCAGCGAGCATTGGTGGCTTTCTTTTTGCCGCCTACGCCGTGATGCAATTTCTTTTCGCACCTATCCTTGGTGCACTGAGCGACCGTTTCGGGCGCCGGCCAGTATTGCTTGTCGCGCTTGCCGGTCTCGCGGTCGACTATCTTCTTATGGCCACGGCTCCAACGATTGTTTGGCTTTTTGTTGGGCGAATCCTCGCGGGCATACTGGGTGCCACGTGGCCCGTCGCCAATGCCTGCGTCGCGGATGTTTCCACCGATGAAACGCGGGCGCGGAATTTCGGTATCGTCGCCGCAGCTGCCGGAATTGGCTTCGTCTTTGGTCCCGTGCTTGGCGGGTTGTTAGGCTCGGTCGGCTTGCGCGCACCGTTTTACGCCGCCGCGGCGATGGTGTTCATCGCGGCTGCTGTCGGTCTTTTCTTATTGCCGGAGACACTGACGGGCAAACTCAAGCGTCGGTTCGATTGGGCACGGGCCAACCCCGTCGGTGGGCTCGTCAAAATCGGTGAGCACCGCATCGTCCTCGGCGTGCTCCTGGCATTCTTTCTCATGCAGTTCGCTTGGATGAGCTTCAGCGTCGTGTGGCCCTATTACACGATTGAGCAGTTTGGCTGGGAAGAGTTGGAGATTGGCATTTCTGTCGCCCTCTATGGCTTGCTCCTCGCCATCGTTCAGGGCGGTTTAACCGGCCCAGTCACCAACCGTTTCGGCAATGTGCCCGTGGGCGTCTTTTCCATCGTCATGGGGATCGTGATTTACTTCACTTATGGCTTCATAACTGAAGGCTGGATGGCTTACGCTTTGATCGTGATTTCGGCACCGACGGCCTTTGCGGGTCCAATCATGCAAACCCTCATGACGCAGAGGGTCAGCGATGATCAGCAGGGTGAACTGCAAGGGGTGATCGCTAGTGTCATGAGCATTAACGCCATTGCTGCGCCCTTTGTGATGTCCCAGACGTTCCGAATCTTCACGCAGGAGAATGCATCGCTCTACTTGCCGGGAGCGCCGTTCGTACTGTCGGGATTTCTAATCGTCGCGACACTCTTTGTGTTCATTGCTGTGACGAGGGATGAGGCGTCTGTCAGAGCCGCTTGAACGGCTTTGGCAGAGCGGTCGCGGTGGCTTTGGCGACAAGTTTGCCGTCGGGATCGAACGCTTCGGCTTCCATGAAGGCGGCAGATTTTCCCCATTTAACGATTCGGGCTTCGACAGATGCCGGGCCAGGGAAGAGGGGGCGAAGGAAGCTTGTTTTCATTTCGAGGGTGGGCGCTGTCATTGTGATGTTCGACGCGATGATGCAGCAAGTCGACATCGCTTCGTCGAGCATTGCGGAGACGAATCCGCCCTGGACTGCGCCAGTGGGATTGGCAAAGGACGCACTGACGTCGAACTCCATCCGTATGGACTTTTCAGATTGTTTGACATCGCTGAGGCGCATGCCCAGCGTATCCGAGCATGGGGGGCGTTTCTTCGAGTTCTGGAAGCGCGCAAGCATGTCCGCATCGCTCAGCATGGGCGGCGCGTCTGATTTGGTATCGCTCACTTTCTACGAAAAGCGTCAATGTTGACGACGGTGCCTACAGAATCAGCGCCTTCGATGTCCGACGGGTCAGGCTTGCTTGTCGGCGGCTCGTCCACAGTGCCGATAACGCCCGACGCTTCGTTATTTTCATCATCGTCGAAAGACAAACCGAAGTTCACAGATGGATCCGCAAATCTGGTGATCGCGCTAAACGGAATGTGAAGATGCTGCGGCACGCCTGAGAACTTCAGGATGATTTCAAAGTGGCTGTCGTGAACTTCCAGATCCCAGTACTGATGCTGGATCACAATCGTCATTTCTTCTGGGAAGCGTTCAATAAGGTGCTCGGCGATCTTCACGCCCGGCGCTTTCGTCTGGAAGGAAATATAGAAGTGGTGATCACCTTCCAGCGCGCCGGCGTCTACAGTTCTGCGCAGAACTTCGCGCACCACGCCCCGCATGGCAGATCTCGTCAGTTTATCGTAACCGATATAGTCCGTCACTCGACGCTTCCTCCTCAGACTCGAAAATAATAAGCCCATGTAAGATGCTGTACAACGGGGTTCGTCATGCAGGCG
>JBCBTO010000176.1:0-4550 GCA_039818625.1 Pseudomonadota bacterium | reverse complement strand
ATTCGTGCCAGCGATGTGGATTGCGGGCGGAATGTCGAGATGGGGATCGCCGAGGCGGGCGAGGAGATCGCGGATGCGGGTGAGCGACAGATCATAGCCCGGTGGGAACGTCATCGTCAGACGGGCGATAATGTCTTCCGGACTTTCATACGCCATGGCGGATTATGCTCAAGACGCTGGCTCGTCTTCGGACGTCGCCTCAGATGTCTCGTTCGCAGGGGCCTCTTGTGGCGTTTCTTCGGGCTCATTGATGAGAGGCCAGTCTTGATGCGTCAAGAGCGCGCAAAGCTTCGCGATCGTCTCCGGCAGGTCGTGGCGATGGACGACCATATCGACCATGCCATGTTCCTTGAGATATTCCGCCCGTTGGAAGCCGTCCGGCAGTTTTTCGCGGATCGTCTGTTCGATCACGCGCGGTCCCGCGAAACAGATGAGCGCGCCAGGTTCCGCGATGTGGATATCGCCGAGCATGGCATAAGACGCCGTCACGCCGCCGGTGGTCGGATTTGTCAAAACGACGATGTAGGGCAGTTTCGCATCGCGCAGCGCCTGCACGGCGACCGTCGTGCGCGGCATCTGCATGAGCGACAGGATACCCTCCTGCATGCGCGCCCCGCCGGACGCTGTAAAAATCACGAACGGAAGCTTCTTCTTCACCGCTTTCATCATGCCGGTGATGATCGCCTCACCCGCCGCCATGCCGAGCGACCCGAGCATAAATTCGGCGTCCTGAACGGCGGCAATCATCTCAACGCCCTTGATCTTACCGCGCCCGATCAGGATTGCGTCCTTGAGGCCGGTCTTCGCCTTGGCATCTTTCAGGCGGTCGGTATAGCGTTTGCTGTCGCGGAACTTGAGCGGATCGACGGCGACCTCAGGCGTCTCGATTTCCTTCCATTCGCCGTTGTCGAAGAAGAAATCGAGGCGTTTGCGGCCCTCAATCTTCATGTGATAATCGGAATTCGGAACGACAAACTGGTTTTGTTCTAGATCGCGGTGGAAGACGAGTTCGCCGCTTTCGGGGTCTTTCACCCAAAGATTTTCCGGCGTTTCGCGCTTGTTGAAAAAGCCGATTTTCGGGCGGACAACGTTCGAAATCCAGTTCACGGGCTGATCCTTATTCTGCCGCCTCTGGACGCGCCGCACGAACGCCGGAAGCGAGCTCCGCCACAATGTCAGTAACGGCCTTCACCGTCATATCGGTGGCTTTCCCATCCGCGTCAAGGCTCTCGCGTACGGCATTCACAAGTGCGGAGCCGACCACGACCCCGTCAGCATCCATGCCGATCACGCGCGCCTGCTCAGCGGTTTTGACGCCGAAACCGACCGCGACCGGCAGGTCAGTGTGGCCCTTGATGCGTTTTACGGCGTCGGCAACACGGCCCGTGTTTTGAAGTTCGGCACCCGTGATGCCGGTCATGGAAACGTAATAGACGAAGCCCGACGTGTTGTTCAAAACTGTCGGCAAGCGCTTGTCATCGGTCGTCGGTGTGGCAAGGCGGATGAAATTGACCCCCGCTTCCATCGCTGGAAGGCAGAGTTCATCATCGGCCTCTGGGGGCAAGTCCACGATGATAAGGCCATCCACGCCCGCCGCTTTGGCCTCTTTCGCGAAAGTCTCGGACCCACGGAAATAGATGGGGTTGTAGTAACCCATGAGCACGATCGGCGTGGTGTCGTCCTTCTCACGAAACACCCGGACCATGTCGAGTACGTCGTCCATGCGCATACCGGCTTTGAGCGCGCGCTGCGTCGAAAGCTGGATCGGCACGCCCTCGGCCATCGGGTCTGAAAACGGCATGCCAAGTTCGATCACATCCGCGCCCGCCGCCGGCATTGCGTCAAGGATCGCCTGAGACGTCTGCTGGTCCGGATCGCCCGCTGTAATGAAAGTCACGAGCGCCGGACGATTTTCATCAGCACATTTTTTAAAGGTCGCATCGATGCGGGTGACTGGTCGATCCAAAGGTTGATCCCCTACTTATTGACGATTTCGCCGTCTTCTTTTGTGAAGGAACCGATATTCTGATTGGGCAGAATGTCCAGAACTTTCTCCGACGGACGGCAAAGTGCCGTGCCTTTGGGCGTGACGACAATGGGGCGGTTCATGAGGATCGGATGTTCGACCATGAAGTCAATCAGCTCATCGTCGGTCCACTTCTCATTGCCAAGATCGAGGTCGTCATAGGGCGTGCCCTTCTGGCGCAGAACATCGCGAACCGATAGCCCTGTCGCCGCGATCAACTCAACCAGCTTCTCGCGCCCCGGTGGCGTTTTCAGATACTCGATGACCTCGGGCTCTTCGCCGGATTGGCGGATCATCTCCAGCGTGTTGCGTGACGTGCCGCATTTCGGGTTGTGGTAGATGGTGATGGTCATTTTAACTTGCTCACAGATACTTCCTGCGACCGTCATACCCGGACTTTAACTGCGTATCCAGCGGAACTTGACAACAGGTCGGCAAACAGACGGAACGCAAAGGGTTGGCAGTTTGCAGGCGACGGCACCGCGCAGAATTCGATTGCCTAGATTGCAGGTCCAACCCCATGGGCGGGCACGGACAACTCGCGGCGACCGAACACCGGTGTCACCGCGCGGGCAGACCGACCACCAAAGGCGGGGCGCGGAATGCGGTTTCCCGGCAATTTCAAAACCTGCACGCGCGCAGGTTGCGCGTTCACCTTGCATTTCCCTTCAGGCAAAGTGAGTACGATAACGCCAGAACGTTGGCGTTTTTTCATGCGTCCTGCGGTGATTGCCGCCATGATCAAGCCGTTTAGGAGCAATAGGTAAACGGGGTATGCGAGCAGGATCCAGTTCCACGTGCTAACAGAGGCGATGGCGCAGATGGATGCCACAAAGCAAAACGCCCATGTTAAAGTGGTTTCGCTGTGCGGCTCGCGATATGCTTTTGCAATGGTCAAGCTGCCACCAAGCAGGCTAACGGTGATGGAAATGGCGAGCGCATAAACGGCGCTGTCCGTCGCATACCAAAGCACCAGACCAATCGCGGCACTGATCAAGACGAGGTAATCGCCTTCCTTGACGATGCAACCCCTTCCAAATGCAAGCGTTGCGAGGAAAATCGTGATGGTCGCGCCAGCTTGTGCGCCCGCGAACCAGAGACTTGCGGTGGCGCCTTCGAAGACTTGCGAGAAAAATGAAATTGACGCCAGCACCGACCAGATGAACCAGGACGCGCGCTGTGGCTGTGTCTGATCGCTTATCGTATCAACCAAATATGGGAGATAGGCAAGCGTGCTTAACACGCCTGCGGCAATGCCGAAGAACATCATCAAAGTAGCCCCAAAAAGTACAGATCGGCGCCGTAAAAACAGGTCGACGCTTACGTAAGGTATTCCGTCACACCTAACTTGAACAATGTTCAAGCGCAAGCACTTTTTTGTATGACTACAAATAAACTTATACGCAGGGGGAAAAACTATTTTGCGTTAGCGACGGGGCGGAGCTTGACGCGCTTCAATAGGCCGCTCGGCCTCTGAAAGATCGGCGAAGTCGTCGACGACACGCTTCATCTGAACGAGTTCTTCACGCATCTCCGTCAATAGGGGTGTGTGCTCATGAACGGTAAGCCGCAGTTCGTTTTCAACGGCATCAAGGCGGGTTTCGAGCTTCGCGAGATCATATTGCAAAATGTCGAGCCGCTCTAAGATCGCGTCGAGTTTCTCGCCGTCGTTCACCTAAAGCTCCACACCCAGCGCTTTGCCGACCGTGAACACATCCTTGTCGCCACGACCGCACAGGTTCATGACGAGGATCTGGTCCTTGCCCATCTTTGGCGCGCGTTTCATGACCTCTGCAAGCGCGTGGCTCGGTTCAAGGGCCGGAATGATGCCTTCAAGCTTCGTGCAGAGCTGAAACGCCTCCAACGCCTCTTCGTCCGTGATCGGCACATAGTCGACGCGGCCCGTATCGCGCAGGTAAGAGTGCTCCGGCCCGATGCCTGGATAATCGAGACCAGCGGAGATTGAATGACCTTCGAGAATTTGCCCGTCATCGTCCTGCAGAAGATAGGTTCGGTTTCCGTGGAGCACGCCCGGCTTGCCACCGGTCAGCGAGGCGCAGTGCTCATCCGTTGAAAGGCCATGACCTCCCGCCTCGACGCCAATAATCTCGACATCCTCATCATCGAGGAACGGGTGGAACAGGCCAATCGCGTTTGACCCGCCGCCGATGCAGGCGATCACCGTGTCCGGCAAGCGGCCTTCGGCTTCCATCATCTGTTCGCGCAGTTCCGTGCCGATGACTGACTGGAAATCACGCACCATGGTCGGGTATGGGTGCGGACCAGCTGCGGTTCCGATCAGGTAGTAAGTCGATTCAACATTCGTTACCCAGTCGCGCAATGCCTCGTTCATGGCGTCTTTCAGCGTGCCCGCACCGGCAGTGACGGGGTTCACGTCCGCGCCGAGGAGCTTCATGCGGAAGACATTCGGCGCCTGCCGCTCGACATCCGTCGCGCCCATATAAACATGACACGGATAGCCGAACCGCGCGCACACGGTTGCCGAAGCGACGCCATGCTGGCC
>JBCBTO010000175.1:0-4574 GCA_039818625.1 Pseudomonadota bacterium | reverse complement strand
TGAAAATTACCCGTCGAACCCTTCGACGATGCACAGTTCACTTTCTGCGACCGACTGGCGGATGTCCTTTGCCGCCTGATAATCGGGCTCATTGTAGCAGGCAAGCGCCGCCTCGACCGATGGAAACTCAATCACGACATTGCGTTGGCGGGATTTGCCCTCAAGCTCGGTGACCGGGCCACCCCGCACGAGGAACTTCGCACCGTGTTTTTGAAACGCGGACGCCGCGCCGGACACATAGTCCTTGTAGCGCTCAACGTCGTTCACATCGACGCGGGCGATCCAATATCCTTTGGGCATTCTTTCCTCCTCCTTACCATCAAGAAACGGCTGCTTCGATTTCAGCAACAATCGCGTTCGCCGCGGCGCGCCGATCCTCCGCCTTCACAATCGGGCGGCCGACGACAAGATAATCACTGCCGTTTTCAATGGCCATAGCTGGTGTCATAACCCGTTTTTGATCATCGGCGCCGGTGTCGGCGGGGCGAATGCCAGGCGTAACCAGGGTGAGATCCGGGCCGACCAGGGCGCGGATGGCGCTTGCTTCTGCCGCCGAACAGACCACCCCATCCATTCCGATGGCTTGGGCCTTGTGCGCCCGTTTGATGACGAGATCAGCCGCGCGGTCCTTGTATCCCGCCTCGCGCAATCCCTCGTCATCGAGACTTGTGAGCACCGTGACGCCCAAAAGTGCAGCCCCCTCCTCGCCCCGCGCTTCAACGGCGGCGCGCATCGCGTGGGGGTAAGCGTGGATCGTGATGAAAGTCGCCCCAAGCCTTGTGAGACTGTCGACGCCCCCTTTCACCGTGTTGTCGATGTCGAGGAGCTTGAGATCGATGAAAATGTGTTTTCCTGCGGTCTTCAGATCATCGAGGAGCGCGAAACCACCCGCATATAAGAGCTGATAGCCGAGCTTGTAAAACGTGACGGCATCGCCCATGTCATCAATCACGCGCTTCGCGTCATCGGGTGTTGCAACATCGAGCGCGACGATGAGCCGATCGCGCGGCGACGGGTGTTTGATGTCAAAATCGGACATGGTGCGGGACCCCGCAAAAGATGGTATCAGGCGGGGACGGCTTTGGCGCGCTTTGCCGCCAGAATAAGATCATCAAGGCCGGCGTGCATGATGGCATTGACCCGGTCATTGGTGAGAACCCCGGCCTCTTCGGCAAACGCGGAGCCACCATTCGGGACGGCGAGCTGTGAGGTTAGAATTTCTGCGCCAACATTCATGAGGACGGCGCGCAAATGATAAAGCCCGCGCAGGCCACCCGTGGAACCCGGCGAGCAGGCGGCGAGAAAGCATGGCTTTGCCTTGTAAGGCCCGAAAGACTCGTCATCCGGATTGCTGGTTACACTCACCCAGTCGAGGGTGTTTTTCATGAGCGGTGTCAGGGATGCGTTATATTCCGGCGAGACCAATGTCAGGCCATCATGGTCTGAAAACAGCCGAGCAAGCTCGTTGGCGTGGTCAGGCATTTCGATATCGGCATTATAGACCGGCAGGTCATAGTCCTCGAGGTGCAAATGCGTTACCTCAGCGCCCTTCTTTTCAAGCGCCGCGACCAGCGTTTCAGCCAATTTGACATTAAGCGAGCCCTTGCGGGTGGACCCGGCGAAAACGAGAATTTTGGGTGTCATGGAAAACCTTGGGGGAAAGACCTGAGACAGAGTTTGGGGAGGAAGCGGGAAACTTTCAGAGTTGCGCGCCGCATTCACCATGAAGCGCCGAAGATCACATCTCCATATAGTTCATTCCTGACGGAATGAAACGCTGGAGAAAGCACAAAAGTGGTCAGTGTGTGATCGAAAGGGGGAGCCGATCATTCAGCATCGGACCGGGAGAAAAAGTCCTTCATCCGGCTGAAGAAACCCGATGATTCCGGGCTGTTTTTGTCAGATGATTCACGCTCGAACTCTTCGAGAAGCTCGCGCTGTCTGCGGCTCAGGTTCGTCGGCGTTTCGATGATGACCTGAATATACATGTCTCCATGTTGCGCCGAGCGCAGGACTGGCATGCCCTTGCCTTTCAAACGGAATTGCTTTCCAGCCTGCGTGCCCTCCGGGATTTTCACACGTGTTTGCGCGCCACCAACCGTTGCCACCTCGAACTGGCCGCCAAGCGCTGCGGTCGTCATGGAAATCGGCACCCGGCAGAAGATATCCGCGCCTTCACGCTGGAAAAACTCATGCGGGCGGATTGAAATGAAAATATAAAGATCGCCCGCACCGCCACCGCGCACGCCCGCTTCCCCTTCACCCGCGAGGCGGATGCGCGTGCCGTCTTCGATGCCAGCCGGGATGTTGACGGAAAGGGTGCGTTGCTTTGAAACCCGTCCTGTGCCCGAACAATTGGTGCAGGGATCCGCGATGACTTCGCCGCGGCCGTGGCATGTTGGGCAAGTACGTTCGACGGAAAAGAAGCCCTGGCTCGCACGCACACGGCCCGCGCCACCGCAAGTGGAGCATGTGACCGGGCTTGTGCCGGGTTTTGCGCCGGAGCCGTCGCAGACCTCACAGGTCATGGAGGACGGGACTTCAATCTCAGCTGTCTTGCCGGAAAACGCCTCTTCCAGCGTCACTTCCATGTTGAAGCGAAGATCTGTGCCGCGCCCTGTGTTGCGACCGCCGCGACGTCCGCCCATGACATCGCCGAAGAATTCCTCGAAAATGTCGGAGACCGAGCTTCCGAAATCGCCCGAGAAACCGCCGCCACCGCCAAAACCACCGGGGCCACCGTTTTCAAACGCCTCATGGCCGAACCGGTCATAGGCTGCGCGCTTTTGCGGGTCTTTCAGCGTCTCATAAGCCTCGTTGAGTTCCTTGAACTTCGCTTCAGCTGCGGTGTCGCCCGGATTGCGGTCCGGATGGAACTCCATGGCACGTTTGCGAAAAGCGCTTTTGAGCGCCTTTTCATCCGCATCGCGGTTCACGCCGAGTGTGTCGTAAAAATCGGCTTTCGCCATCAGTGAACCTCTCGGCTTGCAGCGGTCCGGCACATAATCGCGTTAATTGCGCCTACCCGCGCGGAAATTTCACACATCTTTGACTGACGGCCTGACATTTCATCATTACAACAGCGCCGCACGACCCCCAGCAGGTTCAAGGCGTACGTTCCGAAAGGCGCTTGTGCTTGTGAGCTGTTCATCGTGAGGCTGAAACGGGTTTTTCACGGACCGACGCATCGGCCCGTTACGGTGGCGGGGTGCGCGCCCGAACGCACACCCCTCGGGGTCTTAAGCAGACTTCTTTTCTTCGTCGTCTGAGACGTCTTCGAAGTCAGCGTCGAGGATCTCGTCATCGGCTTTGGCGTCTTCCGCTGCCATGTCCGCTGCGGCATCGGCTTCCGCCTGGTTGGACTGGTACATCGCTTCGCCCAACTTCATGCTCGCCTGCGCAAGCGCTTCGGACTTTGCATTGATCTCGTCGACGTCTTCGGCTTCCACAGCTGCTTTCAAATCAGCGATGGCTGTTTCAATCGCCTGCTTGTCACTGTCGCCGATTTTATCGCCATATTCAGACAGGGATTTCTCCGCCGAATGGATGAGCGCTTCCGCCTGGTTCTTGGCATCGACCGACTCGCGTTTCTTCTTGTCCGCCTCAGCGTTTGCCTCGGCGTCTTTCACCATTTGATCGATGTCGTCATCGGAGAGGCCACCAGATGCCTGGATGCGGATTTGCTGTTCCTTGCCAGTGCCCTTGTCTTTTGCGGAAACGTTCACAATGCCATTTGCATCGATGTCGAAGGTTACCTCAATTTGCGGCACACCGCGCGGCGCTGGGGGGATGCCCACCAGGTCGAACTGACCGAGCATCTTGTTATCCGACGCCATTTCCCGCTCGCCCTGGGCGACACGAATGGTCACAGCGTTCTGGTTGTCATCCGCCGTTGAGAAGACCTGGCTCTTCTTGGTCGGGATCGTTGTGTTGCGGTCGATGAGGCGGGTAAACACGCCACCGAGCGTTTCAATGCCGAGGGAAAGCGGCGTGACATCGAGAAGAAGGACGTCTTTCACATCCCCTTGCAGAACACCGGCCTGGATGGCAGCGCCCATGGCGACCACTTCATCCGGGTTCACACCCTTGTGCGGCTCTTTGCCAAAGAACTGCTTCACCGCTTCCTGAATTTTCGGCATGCGGGTCATGCCGCCGACGAGAACAACCTCATCGATTTCAGCGGCTGACATGCTGGCGTCTTTCAACGCAGCTTTACATGGGCCGATGGTGCGCTGGACGAAATCATCCACGAGGGATTCGAACTTCGCACGGGTCAGTTTCAAGGTCAGGTGTTTCGGTCCGGACTGGTCAGCCGTGATGAAGGGCAGGTTGATTTCGGTCTGCGTTGCGGACGAAAGCTCGATCTTGGCCTTTTCAGCCGCCTCTTTCAGGCGCTGAAGCGCGAGCTTGTCATTGCGCAGGTCGATCGATTGATCCTTCTTGAACTCATCGGCGAGGTAATCGACGAGACGCATGTCGAAATCTTCGCCGCCGAGGAACGTGTCGCCGTTTGTGGCTTTCACCTCAAAAACGCCGTCGCCGATTTCAAGGATCGATACGTCGAACGTGCCGCC
>JBCBTO010000174.1:0-4578 GCA_039818625.1 Pseudomonadota bacterium | reverse complement strand
ATCCGCGCTTTCAAGAACCAGTTCATAAGCGCTTTCATCCGCCAGAACATTCTGGGAAAACGATGTGCCGAGAACAGCGAGCCGTTTCGTCACCTCCGCCATCCGGGAACGCTCCGATCCTTCAAGCTTCGCACCGGCCCGGACAAAATTGCTATGATATTTTTCTAAAACCCGCATCTGCTCGGCATTAAGGCCAAGGTCCTTGCGCATCTCATAAAGCGCATCGATCCGGGCAAAGAGTGCGGCGTTCAGCATGATCTTCGAACGGTGATCGGCAAAACGCGGGGCCATGTCGCGCTCAATGGCTTGCAAATCAGGATTGGTATGCGCCCCGGAAAGATTGAAGAACACGCCCGCGACGTCACCAAGCGTCTCGCCCGCACGCTCCATCGCCTCAATCGTGTTTTCAAAGGTCGGCGCTTCATCGTTTTCGGCAATCCGGTCGACATCTGCCACGCTTTTCTCAAGCGCCACATCGAATGCCTGTTTGAAATGTTCCGTTTCAATCGCATCGAACGGCGGCAACTCGAACGGGGTGGTCCAGTCGGACAACAGCGGATTGGAAGACGTCATGAGACCTCACATTGAGAGAAAATCGATAGGCAGAATATGGGCATTCAGCACGATTTGAGAAGAAAGCGTGTGAAAAACTCTGCGTCATTGCCTCTTGCGGATGCGGGTTCTAGGCTCACGCAAACGCAAGAGGTGCCATGGCCGACCCGAAAGCCAAAAAACCATACGACATTCTCATCATCGGCGGCGGCATCAACGGCTGCGGAATCGCGCGTGACGCGGCGGGTCGAGGCTATTCAGTCTGCCTTGCCGAGATGAACGATCTCGCGTCGGGCACGTCGTCATGGTCCACAAAGCTCATTCACGGCGGCTTGCGCTATCTCGAATATTATGAATTCCGCCTGGTGCGTGAAGCGCTGATCGAACGCGAAATACTCTGGGCAGTGGCACCTCACATCGTCAGGCCGCTGCGCTTTATCTTACCCCATCACAAGGGCCTGCGTCCTGCCTGGCTCATTCGCCTCGGGCTCTTTCTCTACGATTATCTTGGGGGCCGCAAAGCGCTCCCGCCGACGACCACAATCGACCTTTCAACCCATGAAACGGGCAAACCCCTCAAGCCGCTCTTCTCAAAAGGGTTCGAGTATTCCGATTGCTGGGTCGATGACGCCCGGCTCGTCGTTCTAAATGCCGTCGATGCGGCGGAGCGCGGCGCTGATATTTATGTGCGCACAAAAGTCATTTCGGCAAAACGGGTCGGGGGACTTTGGCACGCAGTCCTGAAAGACATGACAACATGCGAAGAGCGCACAATCACAGCCCGCCTCATTGTCAATGCCGCAGGGCCATGGGTCGATGCAGTCTTGACCGATACGGTCGGGCGGACGAACCAGAATAATGTCCGCATGGTTCAGGGAAGCCACATCGTGGTCAACAAGATGTTTGACCACGACCGCTGCTACATCTTCCAGAATGATGATAACCGGATCATCTTCGCAATCCCCTATGAGCAGGATTTCACCCTCATTGGCACAACCGACCGGGACTATGACGGCGATCCGGCCGACGTTAAGATCACCCAAGGCGAGATCGATTATCTCTGCGATGCGGCGAGCGACTATTTCAAGACACCGCTCGCACCGAAGGATATCGTCTGGACCTATTCGGGCGTGCGCCCGCTCTACGACGACGGCGCATCCGAAGCGCAGGAAGCAACGCGCGATTACACGCTGAAACTGGACAAAAGCGCGGAGGATGCCGCACCGCTTGTCAACATTTTCGGCGGCAAGATCACGACATACCGCAAACTCGCCGAATCCATGCTCGACATCGTTGAGGCAGAACTTGGGGCAAAGAAACCGTCCTGGACGGGCAATGGACATCTGCCGGGCGGAAACTTTGAAATTGACGAGGTCGACGCTTTGGTCGACCGGCTGCAAAGCTCTCACCCATTCATCCGGCGCGAAACGGCCCTCCGCTTGGTCAGAGCCTATGGCACCGACACAGCAACACTGTTGGAGGGCATAACAACTCTCGACGATCTCGGTGATGACTTCTCGGGCGCATCAAATGCCGGTCTCTACGCCAGTGAGATTGACTATCTGATGGACCACGAATGGGCACAAACGGCCGAAGACGTTTTGTGGCGCCGCTCAAAACTCGGTCTCCGGGTCAGCAAAGAAAATGCGAAAACCATTGAAAATTACATGCAAGCAAGGCGGACACATGACAAACCCTGACATCACCTTGAACCTCAATGGTTTCACCGACATTCCAAACGGCAAGGTCGCCAACATCGCGACATATCTTGAAATGACCGCGAAACCCGCGCTTGTGCCCGCAAACGCCACCGGCTTGACGCTTGAACGCATGGATCCGCCGGTCCTTACGCGCTACCGCGCCATTTTCCACGCAGTTGGCGAGCCATGGCTCTGGTTCTCACGCCTCACAAAATCGGACGAGTGGGTCGAAGCCGCCATCAGCAGGCCCGGCATCGAGGTTTTCGTCGCCCGCCATGATGACGATGACGTCGGTCTCTTGGAACTCGATGTTCGCGAGCCGAAAAACATCGAACTCGCCTATTTCGGGCTGATTGAGCGCATGGTCGGAACGGGAGCCAGCCATTGGCTGATGAACGAAGCCGTAAACCGCGCCTTCGATCACCATCACACAGACCGCATGTTCGTGCACACATGCACCATGGACCACCCGGCAGCCCTCAACTTTTATATGAAAAACGGGTTCGTCGCGTACAAGCGGGCGGTCGAAATCGATGATGACCCACGCTTATCCGGCCATGTCAGGCGGATGGCAGGCCCGCATCATCCGGTGATTGAATAGCCGCCTCACGCATACGCTTCTCGCGTTGAACGAGCACGGTCGCGACCGCCATCAAAATCACCGACACCATGAAATACCAAAGGCCCGGCTGGGCCGTCGCCTTGGCAAGCCCACTCGTTTTGGTGGCAACGATGATGATGGCGACTATGAGCACATCCATCATCGACCATTTGGACAGATGGCTCAAAAAAGACATCCACGGCGCACTGGTGAGAAGCGCGGGCGCAAGGCTGGCGGTGCCGAGATAAACGAGTTTGATGAGCGGCAAGAGGATTGAAAACCCGCCAACGACGAGCGCAAGCGGCCAGGATTGATCGAGCCATAATTGCTGAACAATCTCGACGAGCGACGCCTGTTCTTCCCAGAAAAACAGCTTTTCAAACACCATCAGGGGCTGCGTAATCCCGAGGAAAAACGTAAGCGTCGCCGCGGCGACGAGAAAGATAAGCAAGAAGCGCAAAACTGTCTCCGAAAATACCTCGCCCCATGTGCACGCGAAGCGATCAAATTTCAAGCGCTCCGTCTTCCCACGTTTGACTTCAAGTGAAGGCC
The DNA here is from genome assembly GCA_039818625.1 of Pseudomonadota bacterium. GTDB lineage: Bacteria > Pseudomonadota > Alphaproteobacteria > Rhizobiales > JACESI01 > JBCBTO01. The sequence continues at coordinate 1,173 of JBCBTO010000174.1, read as the reverse complement.
CACAATAAGCTCTCACCACTGCATATTTGTTCATACCGCGCCGTTTTTATTCAGCGCCCCGTTTACTCAGAGACATTGCTATGCCCGAAAGCCGCAAGCAGAAGGTCAAATCAAAACAGAACCAAGACAAGCCGAGCCGCAAACAGGCGGTCATCGTCATCCACGGGATGGGCGAGCAACGCCCCATGACCACATTGCAGGATTTTGTCAAAGCTGTCTGGAACACGGACACGGACCTGGTCGAGGACAGGCTTGACGGCAATATCGGCGAAAAGCGCATGGAAAACCCGGTCTGGGGCAAACCGGACCGCCGCAATCGCAGCTATGAGTTGCGGCGCATCACCACCGAAGAAGACAAAAATGGCGTGCGAACAGATTTTTATGAGTTCTACTGGGCTCATCTCATGCAAGGCACCACATGGGAACACGTCAAGATCTGGCTGAGCGGACTGTTGCTGCGCGGACCGGACCGTGTACCCAAAAACGTGATGTCGATATGGCTCATCTTATGGGCGGCGACTTTCTTTGTTGGGGCATTTACATTTTACTCACTGATCCCGTCCGAAGAGCATTGGCTATGCAAATTGGGGCTGTGCACGGAGCAGGATGGCGAACGCGTACCGATCGGGGCGCTCATCGCATTTCTGGGTGTGGTGGGAGCAGCAATCACACTCGGCTTCAACACCGTCGCACTCAAATACTTTGGAGATGTCGCCCGGTACGTGAACGCCTCACCCCTGAACGTCTCCCGCCGCCAACAAATCCGGGAAAAGGGTGTGGAACTTCTGGAGACGGTGCTCGGCTGTCAGGATCTCTCCGGCGCGACCTATGAAGACAAGAAGTTTGATCCCAAATACGAGCGCGTCGTTGTCGTCGGCCACTCACTCGGCTCAATCGTTGCTTACGACATTTTGAAACACAGTTTCGCGCGACTGAACCGACTGTTTCCGAAGGCGACCAAGACCGAACAACCCAAGCGGCGGGCGTTGGAAAACTTCATACAGCACCACCTCGATGCTGGCACGGACATGCCACTTTTGACGTTCAGGCAGATGCAGGCGGACTGTCTTGCCGAGTTGAAGGCGCAAGGCCACCCGTGGGTTGTGACGGATTTCATCACCCTCGGTTCACCCCTGACCCATGCGGAATTTTTGCTCGGAAAAGACGAGCCTG
>JBCBTO010000173.1:0-4595 GCA_039818625.1 Pseudomonadota bacterium | reverse complement strand
GTCTGCGTTGCCGCATAAAACGCGCGAAGACCGACTTCCCCGACGATGGCGAGCAGAAGGACGGACACCAAAAGCCCGCCGCCGAACAAGACCTCCATCTGCCTGTCACTCACATTGAAGCGCATGTGACTGATCCTTCAATATCGACCGTAGCGGAAATCTGCGGGCGCTTCGGCGCTGAAGTAAAGGATCGCGAGAAGCAGACCCGAGAACCACAAGGCGCACAGGATGCCCGCCGCTTTCCGTCCCACCACTTTTGTCAACAAACCGTACATGCGCCCCCCTCAAAGCCAGAACAGAAATAATTTTTGAAATGTGAGCGCGGCAGCGCCCACGCTCTCTGCCGTCAGAATGATGAACCCGAACCAGACGAAATGCACCGTGAAGATGACTTTCGCCACATGGAGCGGCCTCTGCAAGTAAGCTGGCGTCGCAGCGGTGAGCGCGTCGCCATGGCGTTGGGTCATCTGCCAGATAATAATGCCAAGGCCGTGATACGCCCCCCAAAGCAGGAACCGCAACGATATCTCATGCCACAAACCGATGGTCACCATCGTAGCAAGCGCGCCGAGCGCTGGGCTGCGCGTTTTCGCAACTGTCACGCCATAAATGTAATCGCGGCACCACCGCGACAGCGAGATATGCCACGACCGCCAGAACGCGGAAATGTTGGATTGCAGGTAGGGCCAGTTGAAATTTTCAAGCACCCGAAATCCCAAGAGCCGCGCAAAGCCAATTGCGATATCTGAATAACCGGAAAACTGGAAATAGAGGTTGAGGCCGTTCTGAACGGTCTTGAGATAAAGAACGAGCACGCTGTCCTGATCGGCAAATCCCGCAATCGCATCGCCGAGAAGCGCCTCGGTGAGGAAATTGCTGAGCACCACGATCTTCGCATAGCCGTAGAGGATGCGCTCCGCCCCATCCGATAACATCGCAGGATCGAACCGTTGGCGCAGGCGGTCCCGCCTATAGTCATCGAACCGGTGGATCGGCCCGACGACAAGGGTCGGGATGAAAAACAGATAGCCAATGAGATCGTTAAGCGACGTCTTGCCGACTGTCCCCTTATAGCGCTCCATGATGAAGTGAATGCAGCGGAACGTGTAGTACGACATGCCGAGAGGGATCGCGACGGTGTCGAACAGATCATCCGTATTCACCGTCTGGTTCACCTTGAAGAAGACAAGGGCCGAGGCAATCCCCAAAATCGCGACCGCACTCACCCGGAAGGTGGGGGCGAGATGGTTCGAGGCCACGTGGCAGACGAGCGTGAAACCGACGAGAAGCGCCGCTGAAAGCGGCGAGATGCTGACGAGAAAAAGAAACGACAGCGCCGCCAACACAGCCATCCGCCAAGCGGGCGGCGCGAGCCAGTAAAGCGACACCGTCAACCAAATCCAGAACAGCCATGTGATGGAAAGATAACTCACGAACGCCCCGCGTATCGACTGGCCATGACGGTCAGGTCAGTGCCATGACAAGGATGCCGCAAACCGCAGCAAACCCGAGCAAGATTGCAACGAGCAACCAGACGTAAGACGGCGCGGGCTTGGAAGCCTCCCCGACCGGATTAAAGACGTCAGGCTTTTTCAAAGCGCCACTCCTTTCCGTCCGGAATGGCGCTCGAGGATCGCAACAATATCTCCGAGACATCCGATTTTCAGGATATCGCTTGGCGAAAACTCCACGTTGAATGTCTCCTCCATCGCGCCGACGAGACCAAGGTGAGCGAAGCTGTCCCAACCGAGCGTCGTGCGAGGTTCAGAGGTGAGCCGCAATGTATCGACGGGGCAGGAAAACACCCGCGCTGCGACCGCAAGAACGGCATCCTCCAGATTGCCATCGGCGAGCGACGCCGACGACGCAACATCCGATCCTCCACCATCCAATGCATGACGCTTGCGAAGCTCCTCAACGAGAACCTTGCCTGCCGGATTGCGCGGCAACGCGTCGACGACGGTGAGAAGCCTCGGCACTTTGTGGGCGGCAAGCTGTGTCCGGCTGTGTTCGATGAGCGCATCCGGTGTCAGATCGACAAAGCCGTCCCGCAAGACCACCGCACAGGCGGCAACATCGCCCCACAGCAGGTCGGGAACGCCATAGGCAAACGCCTCCACCACCCCCTCGTGAGACAGCAGCGCATCATTGATATCCTGCGGCTGAATGTTGACACCGCCTGAAATGATCAGCGCCTTCTTACGCCCCACAATCCGCACGAAACCATCGGCATCCCGAACAGCAAAATCGCCGGTTTTGAACCAGCCGTCCGAGATCACGTCCGCAGTGAGGTCCGGCTGGTTGAGATACCCCTTCATGATGTTCGCCCCGGAGATGACGAGTTCACCCGTCTCTCCATCGCCGAGCGACTGACCGTCCTCATTGCGAATGTCAATCGCGCAATCGACGGGCCTGCCAATGGTGCCAAACCGGAAGAGATCATCATTCGGCCCGCAAAACAGCGCTTCACAAACGGTTTCAGAAAGCCCGTAAGTGTTGACGACACGCACACCAAACCGCTCTTGAATGGACGACCAGAGTGCATCCGGCAGACGATCCCCGCTTGAGCGAATGTATCGAAAGTCCGGCGTGTCAAAGGCCGTTTTGAAGTCATCATGAAGCCGGTCGATGATCGCAAGAAGCGCTGGCACGACGATGAAATGGGAAATTCGGTCGCGATAAATACCGTGCAGCAGGTCGCCCATCGCCGTGAAGTCAAGCTGTTTGGGCCGGTAGAGCGTGGCGCCGGTCAAAAACGCGATGATCGGCCCGTGCAAGAGCCCGTCAGTGAAATGCAAAGGCAGGGGATTTAGGATGCGGCTATCGGCGTCGTAGTCGTAGACCTTCAAAAAGGTGTCGATCTGAGCGCCAAGATTGGCCTGACTGAGTTCCACCACCTTCGGCGTGCTCGTGGTGCCGGATGTAAACAACATCAGCGCAGTCGCGCCATCATCAGGTGTCGCGGTGGCTTTGCCCGGCTCTGCTGCCATGAGCTCACCGGCAAGCCCGGTTGCAGTTTCTTGCGGTGCACCCTTCCGGAAAAGTCCCGCGAGCAGTGTCCCGCCTGGCTTCCTTGTCGCGGGCTCAATCACGGTGTGGCCGATACCTGCGGGCAAAGGCCCGGCATCATAACGGGCACGATCCAGAAAGACATGTGTCACATCGGCAGCACGAAGCGCGTGGGCGCATTCCACCGCCGTCATGGCGGGGTTGAGATTGACAACCGCCAACCCGTGGCGCAGGCCCGCGAGCAGAAGGGCCGCGACATCAACGGCACTCTCGCTGACGATGCCCATCTGGTCCCCGGCGACGAGCCCCTTGCCCGCAAACACTGCATGCAGTCGGGCCATCTTGTCGGCCAACGCACCATAAGTTGTCGCAGCGCCGTCGACGACGAGAAACGGCTTGGAAGGATCAGCGGCGTCAAGCGCCTTATCCATCTTCTCAAAAAGTCGCATGATCGAGCCCCCGAACGTCAAAATGCCTGTTTGAGTATGGTTTTGAGAAAATGCTCTTTGAGCGCAATCTTATCGGGCTTGTTTTGCGCCACCCGTGGCAGCGTGTCCATGGCGAAAACATGCGAGGGCACCTTGTAGGAACCTGCGATTTCCAGAATATGCGCGCGGGCGCGGTCCTCGAAGCCTTGGTCGATGGTGTTGGACAACAAAACAGCGGCAGCAAGCCGCTCGACAGCGTCATCGCCAGACCAGCCGAAGACACACGCCTCCAGGATCTCCGGCATCTCGTTCAGGAACCCTTCAACCTCCGCTGGATTGACGAGCTCACCGTCCTGCGTTTTGACAATGTCTTTCCGCCGCCCGACGATTTCAAGACGACCGTCCTCCATCCGGCGACCGAGGTCACCGGTAAAATGCCATCCGGCCCAAGGTCCTTCATCGGAGATGGATGGAAGCTCGGACAAGGTCAAACAATCGGAATGAACGACAATCTCACCAATACCTCCGACGGGCACGGGGATATGGGCATGATCGACAAGACACGCGAGCGCGTTGCTGACCATCCCGCCACCCGCGCTCATCGTATCATCCGCATCGGGCTCGGAGTAACACGCCGTCGCAAACTCACGCCCGCCATAATAGTCGACAACATCCACGCCGAAGGTCGACCGAAACATCCGCGCAGTCGGCTGATCGAGCACACCGGAGCCGCTAAACGCCGTTTTCAGGCTCGATAAACATCCGTGGGGCAAGCGCGCTTCAGCTTTCACCAGACCGCGCAGCACGTTCGGAACGGCGGTGAGGCGTGTGACACCGAATGTCTGGCATTCGAGCGCAAGCGCGAGCGGGTGGTGACGCGCTTCCGCGCTCGGGATCATGACCCGTCCGCCTGAGAGAAACGGCAATGTCACCAGACTGCGAAAGGCGCTCAGCGCAGAAAAGGCGGTCGACGTGCAGAAGATGTCATCAGGCCCAAATGCAAAGAGGTGCTGCGCTGCCTCAGTGGAGCGATAAAGCGCCTCATGGCTGGTCCTGATTGGCTTTGGCTCGCCGGTCGACCCGCTCGTAAAGCCAATAAAGGCGACGTCCGTCGGCGATACAGACGCATCCGGCAAACGCCCGTCTTCGGGCGGCGCA
>JBCBTO010000172.1:0-4612 GCA_039818625.1 Pseudomonadota bacterium | reverse complement strand
TCAGCGTGATGCGCCCCGCGCGGCCTTGCTTGCGGATGAGAAGGTCCGGGTTTTCCATCAGGCGGCATGCTCTTTCAACAACGCGCGCGACACGATGAGGCGCATGATCTGGTTCGTCCCTTCGAGGATTTGGTGAACCCGAAGGTCGCGAACGATTTTCTCAATGCCATAGTCGGAGAGATAACCGTAGCCGCCGTGTAGCTGGAGCGCGTCGTTCGCGACGTTAAAGCACACGTCAGTCACGAATTTCTTTGCCATCGCGCAATGCTTGGTGGCGTCCGGGTGTTTGTTGTCGAGTTTCCATGCCGCCTGGCGCAGGAACACGCGGGCGGCTTGCAGTTCGATCTCCATCTCCGCGAGTTTGAACTGGAGTGCCTGGAATTGGTCGAGCGTTTTGCCAAAGGCTTTCCGCTCGCCCATATAGGTGACTGCCTTATCGAGGGCCGACTGAGCCGCTCCCAACGCGCACGCCGCGATGTTCAAGCGACCACCGTCAAGGCCCATCATCGCATAGGTGAACCCATCACCTTCCCTGCCAACCAGATTTTCGAGCGGCACTTTGCAGTCATCGAACTGGACTTGCGCCGTTGGCTGATTGCGCCATCCCATTTTACGCTCGTTCGCGCCGAAGCTCAGGCCCTCCGTGCCATTCTCAATCAGTACAGCCGAGATGCCTTTGGGTCCCTCATCGCCGGTGCGAACCATGGCGAGATAAAGATCGGAATAGCCAGCGCCGGAGATGAACGCCTTAGCGCCGTTCAGCACATATCCATCATTCATTTTGCGGGCCGACGTGCGCAACGCCGCTGCGTCAGACCCCGAGCCAGGCTCGGTCAGGCAATAAGAGCAGATGAGTTCGCCGCTCGCGAGTTTCGGCAACCATTTGTCCTTGATCTCATCGCTGGCGTTCGTCTCGATCATCCACGTGCACATGTTGTGGATGGTGAGGAAGGCCGCCGTCGACGCGCAGCCGTAGGACAATCCCTCGAAAATCAGTGCTGCATCAAGGCGCGTCAGGCCTGTCCCGTGTTCGCCGCCGACATAGATCGAAGCCATACCGAGTTCGCCGAGTTCGCTCAAAACCTCACGGGGCAGAACAGCATTTTCTTCCCATTCGAGGGCATACGGCTCGATCTTTTCGATGGCGAAATTGCGCGCCATATCGAAAATCGCCGTTTGTTCATCGCTCAGCGCAAAATCCATTGGTCACTCCCGCCCAAATCACCATGCTGTTTTCAACTCGGCTACACTATCCCCAAGTATCGCCAGGCTAAAAGGTAAAACGCACAGAATTATTTTGCACAGCTGCAAAACTCGCTAAACTCAAATGGGTTTTTTGCAAGATGGATTGGTGACACTCATGAAATGGGACCATGTGCGCGTGTTTCTTGCCGTCGCCCGCCAGAGCAGGCTGTCGGCGGCTGGCAAACACCTGTCACTCGACACATCCACGGTCGGACGGCACATCGATCAGCTGGAACGTGACCTTCAGGCGAAGCTCTTTGATCGTTCCCCGCAGGGCTATGTTTTGACATCGGAAGGCGAACGGCTCGTTCCCTTCGCGGAGGCTATGGAAAACAACGCACTCACCATTGCCGATCAGGTAAGCGGTGATGCGGGCAGTCTCAAAGGACCGATCCGAATTGGCGCGCCGGAAGGGGTTTCAAACTATATTTTGAGCGATGTCGCGACTGACTTTTGCGAAGAGCACAAGAAGATCGAGCTGCAACTCATCGCGATGCCGCGCATCTTCAGCCTGTCCAAGCGGGAGGCTGATATCGCAGTGACGGTGACGCCCCCTCAATCAGGTCGATTGAAAATACAAAAAATCGCAGACTACGATCTCTTTCTTTACACGACGGACAAGGTGACGGAGCGCTTTGGTGCGGTTGCCGATATCGAGGGGCTGAAAGCTGTCAGGGGCATCGGATACATTCCTGACCTCATACACGACGACGCGCTCAACTATATTCCCGAAGTGTCACCCAACATCACTCCGCACCTCACGAGTTCCAGTCTTCTGTTACAAATCAGATGGGCGCTGTCCGGCGCTGGCGTGTGCATCTTGCCAACTTTCATCGCGCGCGAACATCACGAACTTAAGCCAATTCTGCAGGACGAAATTCACTTTCGCAGATCGTTTTACATGTTGCAGCATCAGGACATGACGGGGATCGCACGCATTCGCCAGGCGGTCGATTACTTTGTTGAACGGACACGGGAGGCGCTGAAGAGCACGGCTATTTGACCGCTCAGGTTTACCGCAATGCAACAAAATGCGTGCAAAGCGTAAAAAAATGCATAATTAATGGTCATAGGTAGCGGTCTATCAATAGACATTTGAATGGACGCCACCACATAAAGCGCATACGACATCACTACTGTCCTTCCTCGCGGCACGTTTTGGACCAGTGGCACCGACCGGAATTTTCTGAAGGCCCGTCATGACAATACACGTTCAGGAGTTGGAAGCTGTCATCTCGACACAGCGCGCCGCGCTGTTCGATGAGCAAAAGGAAGACGGCCATTTTGTGTTTGAGCTGGAAGCCGACACAACCATCCCATCAGAATATGTGTTGCTGCGGCATTTCCTCGGAGAGATCGACGCCGAGCGCGAAGAAAAGATCGCACGCTATGTCCGTGACCTTCAAAATGATGATGGATCTTGGCCGCTCTTTCATAACGGTGCCGGAAATATCTCTGCGAGCGTGAAGGCCTATTGGGCGCTGAAACTCATCGGCGACGACATCAATTCCGAGCACATGCAGCGCGCGCGCGATTGGATTTTACAAGAAGGTGGGGCTGCCAAGTGCAACGTTTTCACGCGCATCGCGATGGCGCTTTTCGGGCAGGTGCCGTGGCGCGCTGTCCCCGTTATGCCAGTGCAGATGATGTTGCAGCCGGTCTGGTCGCCGTTTCACATCTCCAAAATGTCCTATTGGGCGCGTACTGTTCTCGTGCCGCTGCTCGTTCTCTTCGCCAAGAAAGCGCAGGCGGATAACCCGACAGGTCGCGACATTCGCGAGCTCTTCGTCACGCCGCCCGAGAAACAAAAGGTCTATAACGTCAATCACACCGGCTCGCCATGGGGGTCCGCGTTCCTTCATCTCGATAAGTTCCTTCGGGCGATGGAACCGAATGTTCTCAAAGCCGGAAAACAACGCGCCGTCGACAAGGCGGTGGAGTTTTTCACCGAACGCCTCAATGGCGACGACGGTCTCGGCGCAATTTACCCGGCCATGGCGAACGCCGTCATGGCCTACCGGGCGCTCGGTTACGCAGACGACCATCCCGATATGGTGACCGCGCGGGCGGCGGTTGAAAAACTCTTCACCGAACGCGGCGACGACATTTACTACCAGCCTTGTCTTTCGCCGGTTTGGGACACATGCCTTGCAGCGCACGCGATCCTGGAATCGGGCGACCGGGACGATCCAAAGCTCAAAGCCTCTCTGGATTGGTTGAAAGAACGTCAGATCCTCGATTTGCGCGGTGATTGGTCCGTGCGTCGGCCCAATGTTCGGCCCGGCGGCTGGGCTTTTCAATATGAGAACCCTCACTACCCGGACGTGGATGACACGGCCGTCGTAATTCTCGCCATGAGCCGTCAGGGCAGTTCAGACTATGACGAGGCGATTGAGCGCGGCTGCGAATGGCTCCTCGGCATGCAGTCATCAAGTGGTGGCTGGGGTGCGTTTGAGCCGGAAAATGAGCATTACTATCTCAACCACATTCCGTTCGCCGATCACGGTGCGCTCCTCGATCCACCGACTGTCGACGTGACAGCCCGCTGCGTCGGCGCGCTCGCGCAGGTTGACCGTGAGCGGTACCAGCTCGCCATCAAGAAGGGCGTCGATTTCATCAAGCGCGAACAGGAAAAAGATGGCTCGTGGTTCGGACGCTGGGGTGTAAACTACATCTACGGGACATGGTCGGCCCTCGTCGCGCTGAAGGCGGCGGGCGAAGACATGAGCCAGCCTTACGTTCAAAAGTCGGTCGCTTGGCTCAAAGCCCAACAGCGCGAAGATGGCGGATGGGGTGAAGGTCTGGAGACCTATAACGCCGAGCAAAAGGGGTATTCCGAGATGTCAACGGCGTCTCAGACGGCATGGGCGTTGATGGGGCTTATGTCCGCCGATGCGGTTGAAGATGACGCCGTCAAGAACGGCGTGACTTATCTTACACAAGCGCCCAAGGAAGGCGCCCGTTGGGACGAGAAATACTGGTCCGGTACTGGGTTTCCACGCGTGTTTTATCTGAAATACCACGGCTATGCGGCTTACTTCCCCCTTTGGGCCGTCGCGCGGTATCAAAACCTCATGCAGTCAAATGATCGGCAGGTGAAGTGGGGGCTTTAGGCCGTCGCGAGCCGTTCGGCAAGACCTCGATACGTGTCGATTGACGGGACGCTGAGGCCGGCAACCTTGGCCTCGTCATCGATCCGGCGCAGCGCAACACCTTCCTTGTAAAACGGGTTTTTCTCAAAGTCGGCGATCTCATCGTCGGACATCAAACCGCCCTGCACCTTCAGACTGGTGACTGAATCTTCTGAAAGCTTTGAGTAGTAGTGACTCTCCGTCGAGCAGAGTTAACGCTTGGACGCCACCTGGAG
>JBCBTO010000171.1:0-4613 GCA_039818625.1 Pseudomonadota bacterium | reverse complement strand
CTGAGGTGTTCAGCCGTGCGCACGAACTGCTCGGGTCGATCTGTGACATCGGCGATCACATGGCCGACATGACCCATCTCAAGGCCCGCATCGGTGAAGCACAGAAGAATGTGGGATCCGGCACCCCCGTCGCTGAAGGCCACGCGCAAAAGATCATCTTCGTGAAGAACATCCATGGTCGGAGCACTTAGATGACGAGCACTTCGCGCTGCTGGCGTTCCTGTTGCGGCGAGCGGGTATAGAGCTCGCGGTAGCATTTGGAAAAATGCGAGGCTGAGACAAACCCGCAGGCAACGCCAACTTCCACAATCGGGATGTTTGATTGCAACAAAAGATGCCGCGCGCGATCAAGCCGCAATTCGAGGTAATAGCGTGCCGGGGAACGACCCAGATTTTTGTGGAACAGGCGTTCGATCTGGCGACGAGAAAGGCCGACATAGTCGGCAATGTCGACGAGCGAAATCGGCTCGGAGATATTCGCTTCCATCATCTCAATGATGGTGAGCAGTTTGGAGTTTTGAACACCGAGCCGTGCACGCAACGGCAGTCGCTGGCGGTCACGCGGATTGCGCACCCGGTCCGTCAGACACATTTCGCACACCCGGTTCACCACGGCCGAATCATGCTCTTCATCAATCAGGTGCAGCATCATGTCGAGTGCCGCCGTTCCGCCCGCGCATGTGTAGATATTGTCGTCGAATTCGAACAGATCGGCATAGACATCGGCTTCAGGAAACCGTTCTGCGAAGCCCGGCAGCGTCTCCCAGTGGATCGCGCAGCGCTTTTCGTTCAAAAGATCGGCATCGGCCAAAATCCACGCGCCTGTGCAAAGCCCGGCGAGCGAAATCCCCCGACCTTTTGAGGCGCGCAGCCACCCGTTGAGTTTCTTGTTTGAATAGCTTTCAACGCCCATGCCGGCGCAGATGAAGATCATGTTCGGTCGTTCGCCAACGTGGATGCGCCCGCGTTCTTCTTCCAAAGAACCGTCCACAGAACAGATCACCCGGTTACTCGCGGCCACGGCCTCGCCGTCGGCGGAAATCAGACGCCAGGTATAGATTTCGCGACCATAATACCGATTGGTAAGCCGCAGCGGCTCGATGGCCATGGTAAAGGCGATCAGGGAAAAGCTGGGCACCAGGAAAAACACAAAGTGCTTTTTCACTGGGTCAATACCTTGAGGGGCGATCGCGTCCATGCTCATTCTTAGCCTTTTTGATGCCATCGGTGCGATCTGAAAACACTATCAGACGATTTTTCCGATGCAATCGTATTCATTCGCTCATTCAGCGCTTTGTTTCGTTGGCGACCACCGCGGTGACGACCATGTCGCATCGCTGATTGCGGGATTTTTGCTACGGTCTAAAAGGAAGAAAGATGTCCGCCGTTGTCCGGCGCCGATGTGTGAGAAACGCACACACTTAGGAAGGTTATCGGGAACCGCTTATGCGCAAATACTCGTTCACCAACGTGCTCCGCCAAGGTTTCAAGGGTCACAAGGGCTGGGATCCGGCTTGGCGCAACTTGACCGCGCCGAAAGCATCTTATGATGCGGTGATTATCGGTGGCGGTGGCCATGGCCTTGCAACAGCATATTATCTCGCCAAAGAGCATGGCATGACGAACATCGCCGTCATCGAAAAAGGCTGGCTTGGCGGTGGGAATGCCGGCCGCAACACGACGATCATCCGCTCAAACTACCTCTATGACGAGAGCGCTGCGATTTACAATCACGCGCTAAATCTGTGGAAGACGCTGGGACGTGAACTCAACTACAACGTCATGATGAGCCATCGCGGCGTCTTGAACATCGCCCACGACGAGGGAGAGGCGCGTACAATCAAGCGCCGCGTCGAAGCGAATCGCCTGAACGGAATTGAGGCAGAATGGCTGGATGCCAAGCAGATCAAGGAGTTCTGCCCCGTCGTCAACATCAGCGCGGATGTGCGCTACCCGATTGTTGGCGGCTCGCTCCAGCGCTCCGGCGGGTCAAATCGGCACGACGCGGTCTGCTGGGCTTTCGCCCGCGCCGCAGATGGTCTCGGTGTCGATATCATCCAGCAATGCGAGGTGACGGGCCTTAAGACCGAAGCCGGTGAAATAGTCGGTGTTGAAACCACGCTCGGGGACATCAAAACGCCGAAGGTCGCAAGCGTTGTCGCGGGCCATACGAGCGTCATCGCCAAGATGGCGGACATCAAACTGCCAATTGAATCGCATCCTCTACAGGCGATGGTATCGGAACCCGTCAAGCCGATCATGCCCTGTGTGCTGATGTCGAATGCGGTGCATGTTTATGTGTCCCAGTCCGACAAGGGTGGCCTCGTGATCGGGGCGGGCATTGACCACCATCGGTCTTACTCGCAGCGCGGCGGCTTCAACATCGTTGAAGAACAGATCGCCGCGATGATGGAACTTTTTCCAATCTTCTCGCGCTTGCGGCTCCTGCGCCAATGGGGCGGCATCGTCGATGTCTGTCCGGACGCGAGCCCGATCATCACCAAGACCCCGGTGAAGGGTTTTTACATCAACGCGGGCTGGGGCACGGGCGGCTGGAAGGCGACACCCGGTTCAGGCCACGTCTTTGCTGATCTTGTCGCAAAGGACGAGCCGGGTGAGATCGCGGCACCCTTCACGATGGAACGCTTCACGACCGGCAAGCTCGTGGCCGAACACGGCGCCGCAGCGGTCGCGCACTAGAGGGATTTCACGATGTTTATGATCACATGCCCCTACTGTGGCGAGCGCGACCAGTCAGAATTTTCAAACGGCGGCGAGGCCCATATCGTGCGGCCCGAATGGCGTGACGACATGACGGATGCCGAGTGGGCAGACTTTGTGTTCCTGCGTCACAACAAGAAGGGCATTATCGCCGAGCGATGGTGTCACACGGCGGGTTGCGGCAAGTGGTTCAACGTCCTGCGCAACTCAACGACGGATCGCATGTTGGCCGTTTACGAAATGGGGGCCGAGCCACCGAAAGTTGAAGACGAGAACCTGCCGACCCCATCGGGCGAAACGATTGGCTCGGGCAATGATGCTGTGAAAGTTCTGGTCGACGCGGGAGAGGCAAAATGAGCACCTATCGCCGCGAGACCGGCGGTCTTATCGACCGCACAAAGCCCGTCAATTTTTCCTTCAATGGGAAGAACTATTTAGGGTTCGAAGGCGATACGCTCGCGTCGGCGCTGATCGCCAATGGTCAGCACATGATCGGCCGTTCTTTCAAATATCACCGCCCGCGCGGCATCCTCGGCACCGGTGCGGAAGACCCGGCGGCCCTTGTCCAACTCGGCAATGACAAGGCGCGAACCGACCCGAACATCCGGGTGACTGAACAGGAGATCTATAACGGTCTCATCGCGCGCCCGCAAAATGTCTGGCCGTCGCTCGATTTCGATATCGGGCGCTTGAACGATCTCATGTGGCGTTTTCTACCGGCGGGCTTCTACTACAAAACCTTCATGGGCCCACCCATGAACTGGATGTTCTTCGAGCCCTTCATTCGAAAAGCGGCGGGCCTCGGCAAAAGCCCGACGGAGCCAGATCCCGATCACTATGAGAGTGTGAACCGCCACTGCGATGTGCTCGTCATCGGCGGCGGTCCGGCGGGCATTATGGCGGCGGAGGCTGCGAGCCTTGCCGGTGCACGCGTCATCCTGTGTGATGAAGGTCCGCGTCTCGGCGGCCAGCTTCTCTCCGAGCGCCCTGAGACCCGCCTCAACGATACCGATGTCATCTCATGGTCTGAGGAGAAGGCCGCGACCTTTGCGACTCGCGACAACATCACAGTTCTGAACCGCACATCTGCGTTCGGCTACTACGGTGAAAACTTCGTCGGTCTCTGGGAAAAGGTGACCGATCATCTCGCCCCATCAGATCGCCCCGAGCGCGCGCCGCGTGAACGCATCTGGCGTGTGCGCGCGAAGGAAGTGGTGCTCGCCACCGGCGCGTTTGAACGGCCCATCGTCTTCCACGAAAACGACCGCCCGGGCATCATGCTCGCGAGCGCCGCCCAGACGTATGCCAACCGCTATGGTGCGCTGCCGGGCAAGAACGTCCTCGTTTTCACCAACAATGACGCTGCTTGGATGAACGCGTTTGCCCTTCAGGACGCGGGTGCGTCCATCGTCGGCATCGTCGATGCGCGCCCCAAGATCGATGGCGGTCTTTTGGCAAAAGCGGCAGAAGCCGGGATCGACATCTTCCCGCGCTCCGGCATCGTCGGCACGAAGGGCAAAGAGCGCGTTCGGCAAGCGGAAGTCCGTACGCTTGGCGACAATCTTGAGCCGACGGGTGCCGCGAAATCCGTTGAGTGCGATCTCATCGCCGTCTCCGGTGGCTATAACCCGAACGTGGCCTTGTTCTCGCAGTCACGTGGCAAGCTTCGCTATGACGAAGATATAGCAGCGTTCCGTCCGGGCCCTTCCTGGCAGCATGAACGTTCTGTCGGGAGCGCGAACGGCACGTACGATCTTGGCAAGTGTCTCGAAGAGGGCGTGCAGGCCGGCAGCGCTGCGGCTACCGCATGCGGTTTAAAGGAGCCGAAAGTGCCCTCGCTCAAGTTGAAAGCGGGTAGGTCTTCGATGCTGTGACGCGCTCCGCTTTCAACT
>JBCBTO010000170.1:0-4616 GCA_039818625.1 Pseudomonadota bacterium | reverse complement strand
CTGGAGCGGCCTATGGCCTGACTGCGCTCCCCCCTTTGCCGCCGCTGGCCGATCTGTGAGCGCGCACAGCAGAACTATCGATCAGAACATGTGAAGGTGGGCCTCCGGCCTTAGCAAGCGTATCAAACAAATCCGCCCAGACACCTTTATCTGCCCAACGCACGAACCTGTTATACAACGTCTTTTTAGGCCCATAGACATCTTCAGGCGCATCAACCCAGCGTCCTCCCGACTTCAAAACATGAATGATCCCGCTGATAACGCGGCGATCATCAACACGCGCTTTGCCCCGCGTGTCCGTCGGAAGATGGGGTTTGATCCGGTCAAACTGCTCGTCGCTGAGCCAAAATGTGTCTTTGGGCATTAAAGTCTCCTATCGGAGACGGTGAATCATATTCGCGAGAAGACTGGAAGAGATTTATGGGTCTGAGCCCTAAGGAAAATTGGTTTTCACCCAGACGATCCTTCAAACATCTTGCCGACTAATGCAGCCCTAGAAAAGCGACAAGACGAGTTGGAAAAGCAGCGTCTTAGCTTCATTAAAAAGATTAACTCCGAACTTCCAAACGGGATCAAAGTAATACCTTGGGCCATGTTGCCATTTACTGTCTGGCATGGGCATCAAGCTGGTTTTTTAATGACAACCTGCAATCGGTTCCCATCTAGCCATGAAAACATTTTCCTGTTGGCGGGTGATGATGAAAGCAGCAATGCTCTTGGTTTACCGCGACATCCCGGGCTTCCGCATCCCTCTTTCTGTACCGCTTGCGAAAACCTTGTCAGTGAAGTTCACAGCAGATTTCGTGCGAAACACCAGAAGATTGGTTCCGCGCTCAATTCAGGACAACATGAAAAAGCGACGGAAATGTTAGAACTTGTTGATTTGGTCAAACGTCAGGTGAATGGAGTCGCTCATGGCCTGACGTCCGAGTTGTTTGGCGAAGATGTCTACAAGAGACACTGCGAAGTGTTTGGCGAAATTCTCGGATGGAATTGAGGTTTAACTGTCGAACGACTGAACAGCCGTAATCGCGATCAGATCGTAGACGTCCTGGGCGGAACAGCCGCGAGACAGGTCGTTCGCAGGTTTTGCCAATCCTTGCAGGATAGGGCCAACGGCAACGGCTCCGCCGACGCGCTGCGCGATTTTATAGCCGATGTTCCCGGCCTCTAAGCTTGGGAAGATGAAGACGTTTGCATCTCCCTGGATCACACTCCCCTTGGCCTTCGACGCCGCAATGGCCGGAACAAACGCGCTGTCAAACTGCATTTCGCCGAATACCGTCAAGGTCGGCTCCATGTTGCGCACCAGGTCGCAGGCAGACCGCACCTTTTCCACGCGCTCATGGCGCGCGCTTCCGGCAGTCGAAAAACTGAGCATGGCAACCCGTGGTTCCTCACCAAAAAACTGGCGGCACGACTGGGCACTTGCGACCGCGATATCGGCGAGTTCATCCGCATTCGGGTCCACCATCAAAGCGCAATCACCGAACAAGAACGTCCCCTTTTTCTCGAAATGATCGGCTTCACAGATCATCAGAAAGACACTCGACACGGCACCGGCACCTGGCGCACGTCCGATCACCTGAAATGCCGCGCGCACGGTATCCGCTGTCGTCGCAACTGCACCTGCGACCGTGCCGTCCGCGTCGCCGAGGCGCACCATCATCGCGGCGTAATTCAGCGGGTTACGGATGGCGGCGCCCGCCTCCTCAGGCGCCATGCCCTTATGTTTGCGCATGTCAAAATAGGCGCTCGCGTATCGGTCGACATCGACTGAAGCCGGGTCAATCATCTGAAAATTCGTTGGACTGTATCCAAGGGTGGTCAGTCCGGTCGTAATGCTCGCCTCGTCGCCGAGAAACGTAATAGATGCAATGCCGTCCGCTTGAGCCCGCGCGCCCCCTTCCAGAATACGAAGGTCTTCGCCTTCAGCCAAAACAATATGGCGGCGGTGCTTACGCGCCGCCGCCCTTATTTTTGTCAGCACCTCACCCACTGGGATTTAGACGCCCGCTTGCGGACGCATATCCGCAGGATCAATCCCAGCAACACTAACAGGTGGCTTCATTGCATCGCGACGGAATGGTTCACCGAGTTCCTGGTTGAGGACGCATTCGATGAAAACGGTTTCGCCCTTGTTCATCTGCGCATCCACCGCTTCATTGAGCGCCTCAGTCAACTGATCCATGGTACGCACCTGGACACCGCGCAGACCGCAGGCATCGGCGACTTTGGCGTATTCAACGCCAAGGTTGAGTTCCGTGCCGACGAAGTTGTCGTCAAACCAAAGTGTGGTGTTGCGCTTTTCCGCGCCCCACTGGTAGTTGCGGAAAATGACCATGGTGATCGGAGGCCAGTCGTTTCGGCCAACAGCGGTCATCTCGTTCATGGAGATGCCAAAGGCACCGTCACCGGCAAAGCCGACAACCGGCACGTCCGGGCGTCCGATTTTTGCGCCGCAAATCGCAGGAAGGCCATAACCGCACGGGCCGAACAGGCCGGGTGCGAGATATTTGCGGCCTTCTTCAAATGTCGGATAGGCGTTGCCAATCGCACAGTTGTTGCCAATGTCGGAGGAAATGATCGCTTCTTTGGGCAACGCCGCCTGGATGGCGCGCCAGGCCATACGCGGGCTCATGCGCTCAGGTTCGCGGCCACGTGCGCGCTCGTTCCAGTTGGTTCCAGGATCATCGTCTTCATGGTCCATGGACGACAGTTGCTGCAACCAGGCCGATTTCGTCTGGTGGATTGTGGCCTCGCGCTCGGCGCGACCATCATCACCGGCATTTGGAGACAATTTCGTCAGCAATTGCTCGGCAACCGCTTTTGCGTCGCCCTGAATGCCGACAGTTACTTTCTTCGTCAGGCCGATCCGGTCGGAATTGATATCGACCTGAATGATTTTCGCGTCTTTCGGCCAATAATCGATGCCATAACCCGGCAGCGTTGAGAATGGATTGAGGCGTGTGCCAAGAGCGAGCACGACATCCGCCTTTGAGATCAACTCCATCGCCGCTTTCGAGCCATTGTAGCCGAGTGGACCGCAGGAGAGAGGGTGGCTGCCCGGAAACGCATCATTGTGCTGGTAACCGCAGCAGACGGGCGCGGACAGTTTTTCAGCAAGCTTTTTTGATGCCTCAATCGCGCCACCGATCACAACGCCAGCACCATTGAGAATGACGGGAAACTTGGCGTCAGAGAGCATGTCCGCTGCAGACTGGATCGCATCTTCGCCGCCGCGCGGAAGTTCAAGGCGGACAATCTGCGGCAGTTCGATATCGACGACCTGTGTCCAGTAATCGCGTGGGATGTTGATTTGCGCAGGCCCGCAACCACGCCATGCCTTTTCAATGACACGGTTCAGGACTTCCGCCATGCGTGAGGGATCACGCACCTCTTCCTGGTAGCAAACCATGTCTTCAAACAGCTTCATCTGCTCGATTTCCTGAAAACCGCCCTGACCGATGGTCTTGTTGGCGGCTTGCGGTGTTACGAGAAGAAGCGGCGTGTGGTTCCAAAAGGCCGTTTTCACCGGCGTTACGAAGTTTGTGATGCCAGGACCATTCTGCGCGACCATCATGGACATTTTGCCAGATGCGCGTGTGAAGCCATCCGCCATCATACCGGCGTTGCATTCGTGGGCGCAGTCCCAAAAGGTAATTCCCGCTCTCGGAAAAAGATCGGAGATCGGCATCATAGCTGAGCCGATAATGCCGAAGGCGTGTTCAATGCCGTGCATTTGAAGCACTTTCACGAAGGCTTCTTCAGTCGTCATCTTCATCTTTTGCTCTCCTCGATCGCAAACCGGTTTGGCGGTCACCCTGGCCGCAATAAATCATAGGCGTTGAAAAGAACAAATACTTTCGCGGCGTTAGGGCCAGATCATCATAACCGTGCAACCAGCTGGAATGCGAAAAGGTTAGACCGCTCTTTCAGGTGTCAAACAAGCGCCTCAGTACCGGGATATGGGGCTCCAAGGCTCCTCCCCGCAAATAAACAAGCACGAGTTCACGCTCAATGCGTTCCCCGGCCAGCGGCTTTATGGAAATGGCCCGCCCCGCATGGCGTTCAATGTCAGGTCTTGGCAATATTGAGAAACCGACGCCCTTTGACACGCATTCGCGCACTGCTTCTACACTGTCCAGGACAATCACGTCATGGGGAACCAAGCTTGCCTCTTTCAGGTGGCGGGCGATCAAGCGCCCAATCCCGGTCTCGGGCATGAAGTGGATGAAGGAGAGCCGCGCCATGCAGGTTTTGATCGACCAATTTGCCGCATTGGTCGGCAGACCGTAGACGAGTTCTTCCGTGGTGAGTGTAACCGATGCCACCTGCGCCGGTAACTCCCCTCCCGTGATCACGGCGGCGTCGAGATCACCGGTCATGACGCGGGCAAGAAGGTCATCCGACAATCCACTTTCGACATCGAAATGCACTTCCGGAACTTCGCTTTGAGCGCGGGCCAGAAGACCCGGTAGATGGCGGATGCTGGACGTCAGGACAAATCCTATGCGGTAGTCGCCTGCGAAGTCTTCCGGTTTGCGGCATGTCGCCAACAGATCATCGCACGCCTTCGAAACAACCCGGGCCTGTTGGGCGACCCTGCGACCGAC
>JBCBTO010000169.1:0-4633 GCA_039818625.1 Pseudomonadota bacterium | reverse complement strand
CGAAAGATCTTGCTGATGCGATGGCACGGCAAATGAAAGCCGAGCGCGACAAGCGCGCGTCTATTTTAGAAGCTGAGGGCGAGCGTCAATCGGAAATCCTGAAAGCGGAAGGTGAGAAGCAGGGTCTCATTCTCGCTGCAGAAGGCCGCAAAGAGGCCGCCTTCCGGGATGCTGAGGCCCGCGAACGCGAGGCGGAAGCCGAAGCGCGGGCGACGCAGGTGGTCTCCGAAGCGATTTCCCAAGGTGATGTGCAGGCAATCAACTATTTTGTTGCGAACAAATATGTTGGTGCACTCGAAACTCTGGCGAGTGCCAACAACCAGAAGGTTCTGATGCTGCCCGTTGAAGCAACATCGCTCATCGGCTCAATCGCGGGTATCGGAGAGATCGCGAAGGCTACCTTTGGCGATGACGGCGATAAGACGTCATCTGGCGGGAGCGGGCGCGTGCCGTCCACACGACCATCCGGAGATATGCGATGATTGTTGAACTCATTCGCGAACTTGGCCCATGGACCTGGTGGGTCATCGGTTTCCTGCTGCTCATTGTCGAGATTTTTGCGCCCGGCGCATTCTTCCTTTGGGTCGGTCTTGCCGCCTTGATTGTCGGCACAAATGCGCTCTTCATCCCGATGGGCTGGCAGCTTCAGGTCGCCCTCTTTGCGGTCCTGTCGATTGTGCTCGCCGTGATCGGTCGCAAGGTTTCAACCCGGTTTCGCGATGGCGCTGAAGGCAAGGTGCTGAACGAGCGGGGCCGTGACCTGATTGGGCGCAGCTATGTGCTCTCCGACATGCTGGAAAATGGCGAAGGACGCATGAAGGTGGGCGATACTTATTGGATGGTCCGCAGCGCCACTCCGCTCGAAGCGGGCGCAAAAGTTGTCGTGAGTGAGGTGGACGGCTCCGTTCTTCTGGTTGAACCCGCCTAACAGGCCATGCCTCAGAGCTTATGGCCCGTTGGGACCGGCGGAGCCTCATGCATCAGCAAAATCTCAATACGCCGGTTGGATGCAAGGAACGGGTCGTTCGGGAAGAGCGGATCAGACGCTCCCTTGCCGATGACTGAGTGCATCCGGTCGCGGCCAATGCCTGCCTCAGCCAGGATCGCACGGGCGGCATTCGCCCGATCTGCCGACAGTTCCCACGCCGTATAATTCGGATCGACGGACAGTCCGCCGGCTGTGGTGTGGCCCGTGATCTGCAAACGGTTTGGCATGCGGCGCAAGATGGGTGCCGCAGCCGCTAAGAGGCGTTTTGTTGACTCGTAGGGCCGTGTTCCACCCTCAGGGAACATGGACCGGCCATCCTGGTCGACGAACTGGATGTTCAAACCTTCCGGCGTCTCTTCGATCAAGACGCTCTTTGACAATTCGGCAATCTCAGGCAGCTCTTGCCATGCCTGGCGCAGCGACGCTGCAGCGGACGCGAATTGTCTCGGGCGCGTTATTTTGGCCTGTTCGATCTCATGGGTATTTGCCTCAGGCCCCTGTTTGCGCGACGTGTCCTTTTTGACGGCCTCGAAGTCGGCGTCGTTTTCCTTGTCGATGATGGCGACCTGCTTGAGATAATCGCGGATCGGCACGCCCTCGTGTTCGACGACACCGTTTTTGAGCTGCACCTCGACGACACCGAAAGCCTCTTTCAAAGAGCCCGCGACCACCTGAAGTTTTTCTTTGTCTTGAATTGAAAATGAGACAATCAGGACGAAGAAACAAACGAGCAGGGACATCAGGTCGGCAAAGGTCACCATCCAGGCTGGTGCGCCGCGCTCCGGCTTTTTTTCGCGCTTGGACATGATGATTTCCTGGACCCGCTACGCGATGGCTTCGATGAACTGGCTACGCTGCTTCTCAGGCAGATATGACACCAGCATTTCTTTCATCACTGCCGGACTTTTGTTCGCACGCAGTTGCAAAACGCCGTCGATGATCAGTGTCTGGTTCAACAGATCGGTTTTGAATTTTGATTCCATCTTGTCGGCCATCGGCAGGCAGATCAGGTTTGAGATCACGGCGCCGTACATCGTTGTCAAAAGCGCGATCGCCATTGATGGGCCGATGGTGGACGGATCGTCCATCGTTGCCAACATCTGGACAAGGCCGACGAGGGTTCCGATCATGCCGAAGGCCGGGGCGGCGTCGCCGAGCGCTTTAAAGACGCGCTGGCCTTCTTCCAGGCGTTCCAGACCGAGATCGCGCTCACGTTCCAAAGCATCTTTGATGAAGTCGGCTTCGTAGCCGTCGGCGACGAACTGCACACCTTTTGCCATCATCTCGTCTTCGACCTGCGCGTTTTCTAGACCCAGTGGGCCTTCTTTGCGGATCAGTTCTGAGAGCTCTGCGAGGTCTTCAATGATTTTGGTTGGCGCTTTGCTCTTGTGTACAAAGGCGATCTTGCCGCCGAGAGCGAAGGCACCGGCTATGCCTGACAGCGGGAAACGGATGAGCGTTGCCGCCATTCCGCCGCCTACCACGATCAGGACCGATGGCACATCCATGAAGGTGGACAAAGATCCACCCACAAAGATCGCTGCCACGATGATACCAAAGCCGGCAATGATGCCGATCAGTGTCGCTAAATCCATTTCCCACCACCGCAAGACGCGTGTTTGTTTTTATATGAGCTTTTTTGAGCTCTTCCCCGTTGTGGGCATAATAGGCGGGGGCGCATAAAATTTTGCTAAAAGATGACGGAGTTTCCGCGTGGTTGAAGCAAAGCTTTGCTAACCATTATGCGTCCTACCTGGTTCGCCGTGCTGAGACGGGGTTTTCGTTCGGCTCAGGCGGCGTCCGTCGCCATCAAATCATCACATTCATAGCGTTCGAAGCGTGGCGTTTTGTATGATCTTTTGGGATTGGTTTGATGACAAAGTCTGGTTTCGCATCGCTTCTTTTCATACTGCTTCTGGGCGCCGGTATTGCTCAGGCTACGGTGACGACCGGCATTGCCTCGTTTTACTGGCAGGACCAGAAGACGGCCAACGGCGAGCAGTTTAACAAAAACGCCCTTACCGCAGCTCATCGCACGCTTCCCTTCAACACGCTTGTGAAGGTCACGCGCGTCAAAAGCGGCAAGTCCGTGGTGGTGCGCATCAATGATAGAGGCCCGTTCATCAAGGGGCGCATTATTGATCTGTCTCTCGCGGCGGCTCAGGAAATCGGGCTGACCCGCAAGATGGGGATTACGAAGGTGAAGGTGGAAGTGGTCGGCAAGGCGAAGTAGCGCGCGTCGCTCTGTCCGCTGAACGGGGTTGGTGGTTCGCGGCCATTGCCCTTGACTTGCTTTCATGATGTTGTGCGGTCATGAAATTCACCTGTTATCCCATATCCGGTCCGCCGCCCAAGATACGCCCGGCAAGTCCTGAACGTGACTGGATGGATGCCACCAGCGACCGATACGCTTATCGCTGTTTGCCGCTCTCCATTGCCAATGCCTCGGGCTGGGAGGTGCTCAATCCGAAGCCTTTTAAGGCCGTTTGGGATGGGCGCGCAGGAATAGATGCGATCAAGATAAAGACGGAGGATGGCAAACCCTGCCTTGCCACCAGCCATTTTGGGTCCGGTGTTTTGACGTTTCACGTGCTCGGCCTTTTCGAGACACCGCCGGATGTGCAGTTGTGGGTGGGCGGTTCGCCCAATCGCTTAAAGGATGCGATCCAGCCGCTTACCGGTGTCATTGAGACCGACTGGAGCCCTTACACGTTCACGATGAACTGGAAGTTCACGCGGGCGGGGCAGGTGGTGCGGTTTCAACAGGATGAGCCGTTTTGTTTCGTCATGCCGATCCGGCTCGGTCTCGCCGAAGACGCCGTTCCGGAGTTTCGTTCGATCGATGAAAATCCCGATTTGCGGGACAATTACGCCGCGTGGTCACAATCCAGGAAATCGTTCATCAAAGATCTGAAACAGCCGGATTCCGAGGCACGCAAGGCCAAATGGCAAAAGCGTTATCATCAGGGCGGAAAACCCGATGGCACGAAAGCCGAAACCCAACACCGAACCAAGGTTCGGTTGAAGGCTTTCGTGGACAAAACCGTCGGTGAAAGGGATGAACGCTAGGAGGTCCCGGTTCAAGACCGGGACCGGATGCTAGCAGTCGTCATCCAAGAATTTTCGAAAGTTCTTCCTTAAAGTCCGGGGCGATGTCCGCGCGCTTTAATGCATATGCCACGTTGGCGGCGAGAAAGCCCACCTTTGTACCGCAGTCGTAGGCCTCGCCCTCGAATTTTACACCGGTGAAGCGCTGTTTACCCGCGAGGGTTAGCATCGCGTCAGTCAACTGAATTTCATTGCCAGCACCCGGCGCCTGGTTTTCGAGGATATCGAAGATTTCCGGTTGCAGAATGTAGCGGCCTGAGATGAAGAGGTTCGACGGCTCTTCGCCCTTTGGTGGCTTTTCGACCATCTCGGTAATCTCGAACCCAGACATGTCGCCTTCGCCGATGCCGACGACGCCGTATTTGAAGGCTTCTTCCGGCGGGCACTCTTCCACCGCTATGACGTTTTCGCCATGTTTTTCATAGGCATCCATCATCTGTGCAAGACAGCCCGGTTCGCCCGCTTTCAGCATGTCAGGCAACAAAAGGGCGAAGGGTTCATTGCCAACGATCTGGCGCGCGCACCATACGGCGTGGC
>JBCBTO010000168.1:0-4656 GCA_039818625.1 Pseudomonadota bacterium | reverse complement strand
CGATCTTCTCCGTCGTCGCCCACTGGAACGACTATTTCTGGCCGCGCATCGTGATCACCGGGAACCGCGATCTCTTCACGCCGCCGCTGGGTTTGCGCGAGTTTAAGGGCGATGCCGACGGCGACAATTTCGGGCCGATGATGGCGACGGCAACGATCATCGTCACACCGCTGATCGTGGCGTTCATGCTGGCACAGCGGCGCTTCATTGAAGGAATCACGCTGAGCGGCATGAAGTAATTCGACCGCCGCGCCCGGATGAAACGTGATCTTACCGGGTGCGACGGCCACTACCGAATTCCCGAAAGGGAGTAAACCGAAGACGGGCGAGCCTGTGCAAAAGAGTAACCCGCTTCAAACGGCAACGAGGGAGAAAACCATGAAACGAACGATGACTGCAATACTGGCAGCGCTGGCGTTTACAACGTCCGCAATCGCCGGGGAAAAAGTGACCATCGAATTTGGCTATCCATACAGCCACCTGTTCGATGTGACTTACGAAAAGATCCTGCCAAAATTCAAGGAGCAACACCCGGACATTGAGGTGAAGTTCCGTGCGACTTACGAATCTTACGAAGACGGCACCAACACCATCCTGCGCGAAGCAGTTGCCGGCACATTGCCGGACGTGACCATGCAGGGCCTGAACCGGCAGGCGATCCTGGTGGAAAAAGGCATTGCGAAGTCGCTTGAGCCTTTCATCGAAAAAGAAGGCGATTTTGCAAAGGCTGGCTATCACGGCGCGATGCTTGAGCTTGGTACATTCTCCGACAAAGTGCACGGCCTGCCATTCTCCGTTTCCCTTCCTGTCGGCTACTACAACATGGACCTGATGGCGAAAGCGGGCATCACGTCGCAAGACCAGCTTCCAAAAACCTGGGATGAAGTCATTACAGTCTGCGAAAACCTGCGTGCGGCTGGTGTTAAGAATCCGATCTTCTGGGGCTGGAACATCACCGGTAACTGGTTCCTCCAAGCTCTGATGTGGTCGCAGAACAAGGCAACTGTTGAAGGCACCGACTTCACGCTCGACAGCGGCGAAGGTCTCACCGCTCTTAACACGATGCACAAGATTTTCCGCGGCTGCGACATGCAGAACCTTGAGTGGAAAGCGGCTTTGGCGTCCTTCTCCGCTGGCGAAATCGGTATGATGTTCTGGTCGACTTCGGCTCTCGGTGCCGTTGAACGCGCAAAAGGCGACTTTGCGCTGACGACAAACGAGTTTCCAGGCATCGGTGGCGCACCGCAGGGCCTTCCAGCCGGTGGCAACTCCGCCATGCTCGTTTCGCAATCAGACGATCCGAAAGTGCTCGACGCATCGTGGAAATGGCTGAAGTTCATTACATCCGGTGAAGGTGCTGCCGATGTAGCCCGCACAACCGGCTACATGCCGCCGAACAAAGCCGCGAACGAGATCATCCTGTCGAAGTTCTACAAGGACAACCCGAACAAGGAGACCGCCGTGCGTCAGCTTCCGCTTCTGCGCGAGTGGCAGGCTTATCCGGGCGACAACGGTCTTGCCGCGACACAGGTCATCTACGACGCCATCGAAGGCATCGTGACCGGCGAGCATGACGATATGCAAGAGCTTCAGGAAGAGCTGAACGAAGAGGTCCAGGACCTGCTTCCGACCGGTTCCTAAGACGAACAGGAGGGTCTGCCGCTTGAGGCAGGCCCTCTCCTTCCAAAGGCGCGTGACACCACTCGACCAGACAAGAGACAAAACGCCATGAGGTTTCTTCAATTCACAGACATTCACCTGACGACGCCCGGCGAGACAATCTTGCAGCGCGATCCAAATGCGAATTTTGAAAAAGCGCTCGGCCACGCGCTTGCCGATCACAGCGACGCCGAGGCGCTTGTCATCACTGGCGATCTTTCAGACTGGGGCGACCGGGACGATTACGAACGGTTGAAGGCGCGGATTGGAGCGCTGCCTTTCCCGGTTCATCTTTGTATCGGCAACCACGACAATCGCGAGAATTTCCTCTCCGTTTTTCCGGATTTGGCGAATGACGATGGTTTTGTGCAAAATGTCGCGCCACTTGGCGATGCGCTCGCCGTCACGCTCGACACCAAGATCCCGGATACCCACGCGGGCGAGCTATGTGCGACACGCCTTGCCTGGCTCGACCGCACTTTGAGCGATGCAGACAAGCCAGTCTTTTTGTTCATGCACCACAATCCGGTTCCGACCGGGCAAGGCCCGATTGACACGATCATGCTGCAAAATGCCGATGGATTTGCCGAGACCATCCGTCCGTATGGCGACAAAATCCGCCATATCTTCTTTGGCCATTGCCATTTGCCGCTCAATGGCTCGCTGCACGGTGTGCCCTTCAGCGCGCCGCGGGGCACAAACCACGCGGGCGGCTTCAATTTTGCCGAGCCCGAAAAGCTCACGGCGTCGGACTTGCCGGAATCCTATGCGGTGGTGTTTGCAAGTGATCGTTCGGTGATGGTCGACATGGTGGAGTTTGGCTATGGCGGGCCTATCCATATCGAAAATACACCCGACTACGCCGCGTGGGACCGGGAAACGATGGCGCGATAGCCGGTCTTTCTGAAACACTCTTGACGATTGCCAGATGGCGACCGAGTTTTTCACCCAGGTCGCCATCCCATTTAGGGGTCTGAGCCCTAAGGCCGATCGTCAGTCTGTGATCGGTGGCAGGTGCGCTTCGATATCGGCCCGCTTCGCTTCGTAGCGTGTTGGCAGTTTCAGGACCGAGCCCAGATTTGCCAGGTCCTCATCACGATCAAAGCCGGGCTCATTCGTCGCCACTTCGAACAACACTCCGCCAGGTGTGCGAAAGTAAATCGCCCAGAAGTAATCGCGGTCGATCACCGGCGTCACCTGATAGCCCGTATCGAGAAGCGCGTTGCGCACGTTCGTTTGTGCAGCGCGATCCTCAACGGCAAAAGCGATGTGGTGAACGGAGCCAGCACCCTGATCGGCTGCTTTCCCATCAGGAATTTCTTCCAGGTCAATCGTGTCAGCCGCATTACCTCCCTCGACCACATAGCGTGTGATGCCATCCTCGCTCTCAACCTTTTGATACCCCATGAAGGTCAAGAGCTCACCGGTCGCATCGGACTTGCGCAGCCGAAACCGCGCGCCCTTGAAACCGAGGATACCGACATCCGCGGGCACATCAGCACCCACCCATGGCGCACGGTCCGCAGGACTGGTCTCCACCAACGCGAAACTGTCACCATCCGGACCATCGAAGGACAGGCGCGTTTCGCCGAGAAAGCTGTCCTCAGCCAATCCAGTGACGCGCCGGGTGGCCAATCGATCTTTCCAGAACGGGAGGCTTCCCTTGGGTACGGCGAATTCGGTTACGCCCACTTCGCCAATCCCGCGTCTGCCACGCGGCATGGTGCCAAACGGGAAATAGGTCATGACGGAGCCCGGTGTGCCTTGCTCGTCACCATAATAAAGATGATAGACGTCCGGCGCGTCAAAGTTGACGGTCTTCTTGACCCGTCGCATGCCGAGCGTTTGAGTGAAAAACTGGTTGTTCACGTTTGCATCCGCCGCCATGGACGTGACGTGGTGCAGTCCTTTGATATCCGTAATCATACTGAAACCCTTCGTTCTGCCAAACGGCGTTGGGTCAGATGTAAGGTGCGCGCGCAGTGCGGATAATGGATATAAAATTGAATTTACTATTGCGTTTTCAGCAATAATTGGTGGCGGGGGGATGTCAGACCTCGCCGTGTTCTTTCGACGTGGCGGGTGCGGCACGTTTCATGACCGCGGTGCGGGTGCTTCTCAGCACTCCTTAAAGTGCAATGTTTCTCAACACCGCAGTTCAAAGACAGGCAGTTTTGCGATACACTCGATAGACCCGGTTCCCGGGCCCTTCCGGGAGCACTGGGGTGCTTAGGGAGGAACGACTATGAGACGAAACTATCTGTGGCCGCTTGCAGCGATCATGGCATCGACCATGTCCTTCAGCTCACCCGCTGGAGCAGACGGGCATTCGAAAACGCCCGGCCTCACCCACAAGACCGTGTTGTCCGGCCTTGAAAACCCGTGGGACATGGCTTTCCTGCCAGATGGGACGATGTTCTACACCGAGAAATGTCGCGGCCTTTCCGTGCGCATGCCGTCCGGCGAGGTGAATGCGCTTCTCGGCATGACCGGCACTGATGGATATGCGGCTTTGGCCGACGACCTCTTTTGTGAGGGGCAGGCTGGCATGCAAGGGGTCGCCGTTGATCCGGATTTTGCCGAGAACCGGCAGATCTATGTCTATTCGACAAGCAGCAAGACGGCACCCGGCTCAAATCGTTTGATGCGCATGACCGTGAATGCTGATTTCACCGGAGTTGCCGACCGCACCGACATCGTGGACGACGTGCCCTATAAACCGGTGTCGAGCGACCATCCGTTTGGCGGACCGGGGGCCCATAATGGTGGCCGCGTGCGCTTTGGCCCGGATGGGTTCATTTATCTGACGACCGGCGACACCCATAATGGTGTGGTTCCGCAAAGCCCGACACTGATTGGCGGCAAAGTCCTGCGGATTGATCGTGACGGCAATGCGGCGGAGGGCAATTCCCCGCCAGATGGCTTCGATCCGCGGATCTACACCTATTGCCATCGCAATGTGCAAGGCATCGCTTTCAGGCCCGGCGACGGTACGCC
>JBCBTO010000167.1:0-4672 GCA_039818625.1 Pseudomonadota bacterium | reverse complement strand
GTCGCCAGATTGACCGCTGACACAAGGAAGAGCGCCAGGCAAGCGGCGTGGAACAATGTCGGCATTTCGAAATTGTTGATGACAACCCGCGCCGCTGCACCGGAATACTCGCTGTCAGAGTCCGGTTTTGGCACACGGAAGTTCTTCACGTGAATCTCTTTTCGGCTTCCTGCGATGTAACGTCGTCTTCCCAGTTCGAAGTAAAGTCCGAACACGAGGAAAGCATGGGCGATCATCGGCCAGAAAATAAGGGTTTGGCGCATGGCTAGAGGCCGCCCTGATAGTTCGGACTTTCCCGCGTGATCTGGACGTCATGGGGATGGCTTTCGCGCAGGCCAGCGTTGGAAATACGGATGAATTTCGCTTTGTCCTGAAGATCGATGATGTCCTTCGCGCCGACATAGCCCATGGCCGCGCGCAGACCGCCCGCCATTTGATGCAGCACATTGCTGACCGGCCCTTTGTAGGGCACCTGCCCCTCGATCCCCTCAGGCACGAGTTTCAACGTGTTGGTCACCTCCGATTGGAAGTAGCGGTCCGCTGACCCCCGCGCCATGGCCCCGACTGAGCCCATGCCGCGATAGGCCTTGAATGAGCGCCCCTGGTGGAGATAGACCTCACCGGGGCTTTCTTCTGTACCCGCGAGGAGCGAGCCAACCATGACGCACGCTGCGCCACCTGCGATGGCCTTCGCGATATCACCTGAATATTTGATGCCGCCGTCGCCGATGATCGGGGTGTCTGTTTTCGCGCCTTCTTCCGCGCATTCCATGATTGCGGTAAGCTGCGGCATCCCAACGCCCGCGACAACGCGTGTTGTGCAGATCGATCCCGGTCCGATTCCGACCTTGATCGCGTCCGCGCCGGCACCGATAAGTGCTTTGGTAGCCTCTGCCGTCGCGACGTTGCCGGCGACGACCTGCACCTGATTGGAAAGCTTTTTGATCCGCGTCACAACTTCGGAAACGTGGACTGAGTGTCCATGGGCCGTATCCACCACGACGACGTCGACCCCAGCATCAACGAGCGCTTCCGCGCGCTCAAAACCCTTGTCGCCCACGGTGGTCGCAGCGGCAACGCGCAAGCGACCCTGCTCGTCCTTGCAGGCATGTGGATTGAGCTGCGATTTCTCGATATCCTTTACGGTTATGAGGCCGACACAATAGTAGTTTTCATCGACGACGAGCAGCTTCTCGATGCGGTGTTTATGGAGCAGTTGCTTGGCGTCCTCATGGGTCGCGCCTTCGCGGACCGTTATGAGATTTTCGCGCGTCATCAACTCGTACACTTTTTGCGACGGGTCGGACGCAAAGCGGACATCCCGGTTGGTGAGGATACCAACGAGGCGACCGGCTGACCCGTTCGCACCTTCCACAACGGGAATACCGGAAATCTTGTGATGGGACATGAGGTCCAGCGCATCCTGCAGGGTCGCCTCCGGTCCGATCGTCACCGGGTTGATCACCATGCCGGATTCGAATTTTTTGACCCGCGCCACCTGCTCAGCCTGCACGTCGACGTCGAGGTTGCGGTGGAGGACACCGATCCCACCCGCCTGGGCCATCGCAATTGCAAGGCGCGCTTCGGTAACGGTATCCATCGCCGACGAGACAATTGGCAGATTAAGCGAAATTGATTTTGTCAATCGCGTCGCGACATTTGCATCAGCTGGCATGACCTCGGACTGTCCAGGCTGCAACAGCACGTCGTCAAAAGTCAGCGCTTCATTGCCGGTCACATGGGTCAGAATTTCCGCCATTGTCAACTCCGCTGTTCGGCAAGCCCATTGTCACACCGCGTGTGGAAAGCCTGCTGGTCGTTGACGGGTGTCCCTACCACGCATCCTATGCGGTGCAAACAGGTTTTGTGGATAAAGTAAGGGTGCTTGGGACGGTGACGTCGCCACAAAAACGCGATGGCGGTTAACGACGCCCTTTGAAGTGTTTTGCCAGTACATAAAGCTCCGGCGATTCCTTGCGACTTGCCGGCGGTTTGATGTGATAAACCTTGGCAAAGTGCTTTTTCAGATCATCAAGCAGGGATTGCTCCGCACCGCCGCGGAAGACTTTGGCGAGGAAGTTTCCGCCGGGCACGAGATTGTCTTTCGCAAAATCGAGCGCAACCTCACACAAGTGGAGTGTGCGGATGTGATCCGTCTGACGGTGGCCAATAGTGGGCGCCGCCATATCGGACATGACGAGTTGCGGTTGTTGCCCCTTCAACGCATCCATTAGGGCTGCCGGGGCGTCCTCATCGAGAAAGTCCATCTTCAAGAGCGTGACGCCGGGAATTGGTTCCACATCGAGATAGTCAATTCCGACGACGAGCGGTGTGTCGTGATCCGAGCCCACCCGCTCTGCAGCGATCTGGCTCCACCCTCCGGGCGCGGCGCCAAGGTCCACAACCGCCATGCCCTTTTTCAAAAGGCGATGCTTTTCATTGATCTCTAAAAGCTTATACGCGGCGCGGGATCGATAGCCGTCGCGCTTTGCCTGGGCGACATAAGGATCGTTCAGCTGGCGTTCCAGCCAAAGCGTTGAGGACGTCTTGCGGCGTTTGGCCGTTTTGACGCGAACGCGCATGTTGCGACCGGTGCGACCGCTTCCGCCGCCCTTGCGTGAGGAGACCCCCTTATTGCCACCGCTTTTTCCAGAACCAGACTTACCAGAACCCGGGGCCATCAATCCGCCCCCTTGATCGACGGACGCGCCTCAACTCGGTCCTCGCCGGGACGCTGTGACGTCTTGGGCTTGTGTCGCTTGTGTTTGCGCCTCGGCCCGCGCCGGCTGCGCAAAACCCCGTCTTCCATCATCAATTCATACAAGATGCCTTCTCGCAATCCGCGGTCAGCGACCCGCAATCTCGAACAAGGCCATTTTCGACGCAATGCTTCAAGGATCGCGCACCCGGCGAGCACGAGATCCGCCCTTTCCTTCCCAATGCATGCGTTGTTGACGCGCTCGTCAAACGACATCGACAAGAGCTTGCCAGTCATCGCGGAGACATCCTTGTCATCCATCCAGATGCCATCAACCCGCTTGCGGTCATAGGTTTTGAGACCGAGATGAACTCCTGCCAAAGTGGTGACAGTGCCCGATGTTCCAAGCATGTGGACGCGGCCCTGGGTCACGGCCTTGGTTAAAGCGTCTGCCTGGGGGAAATCGTCGAGAAGATCGATCACTTCTTCGACCATACCCTCAAAACTTTGCGGCGTGACATTCACCCCGCCGTGGCGTTCGGAAATATTGACGACGCCTACTGGCAAGGACGCCCATGATCTGATCTTCTTTTCAGGGCGATGGCTGCCGTTTTTGCCCTTCGGGTTTAGCTGCCCATCGGCACCTGCCAAATCGATCCATACGAGTTCAGATGACCCGCCGCCAATATCAAACAGGATGGCACCATCGGCCTTGCGGTCTACTAACGACGCGCAGCCCGACACGGCGAGCCGCGCCTCGGTCTCGCGGTTCACAACCTCAAGATCTAGGCCGGTCTCATCCCTCACACGGGTGAGGAAGCCCTCGCCGTTTTCCGCAATCCGGCAGGCTTCGGTCGCAATCAGGCGCAACCGTTTGATGCCGCGGTCCTTCAGTTTGCCCGCGCAGACCTTGAGCGCTTCTACGGCGCGTTCCATAGCCTCATCGGAAAGACGACCCGACCTTGCAATGCCTTCGCCGAGCCGGACGATCCGGGAAAACGCATCCACCACCCGAAACGAGTGTCCATCGGGAACAGCGACCAGCAGACGGCAGTTGTTCGTTCCAAGATCAAGTGCCGCATAAGCCGGGCGATCTCGAAAGGCGTCGCGGTGATGATATCGCCGTCTGATATCGCTGCCACCCTTGGCCCTGTTGTGGCGGCGTCGTGCGTCATGCGGCGGGTTGGATGGTTTGCCGCCCGCATCGGACTTACTCTTCTTTTGAGCCCCATCATCCGGTCGATCAGTTGGAGACGCACAAGGCACCTCAGCCTGAGCGTTCGCAGCAATCTGCGCTTCGCCCGTTTTTTGCTTTGCCTTGCGGCGGCGACTGCGCCGTCTTCGCTTTCTTTTGCCGTCTGGCGTTTCGCCATTCCGGCTGTGACTTTGAGGCGTACCACCGCCACCATCACCGTCATCGGTTCTCACGTGTCAACTCCGGTGCGCAAACCTGAACCGGCAGCTCGCTTCTCAGACTACGGGCGCTCGCCCAATCATGCGGGCATGCCACCAAGTCTCGTTCGCGGCGCCCATCGGTCCCGGGTTTGCACGCTTTTATTTCATGTTGAAGTGAGCGTAACACGGTTTTTTGCCTCTGGAAGGAAAGAATGATCCAAGCATCAGAAAAATATTGCACCAGGCCCGCGACCTGTTATCTCACTCGGTCTCATGGCACCGCCCCTCATCCATCTCAAACAAACCGCCCTCACCTTCGGCGGCACACCGCTTTTAACGGACGCTGAAATTGCGGTGCACGAGCGCGATCGCATTTGCCTTGTGGGGCGCAACGGATCCGGTAAATCGACATTCCTCAAAATCGTGGCGGGCGATGTCGAAGCGGATGGCGGCGAGCGTTTCGTGCAGCCGGGCACCACGATCCGCTACCTTCCACAGGAGCCGGATCTTTCGTCCTTTGCGAGCCTGCGCGATTACGCGCTTGACGGGCTTACCGAAGGCGACGCGCCGCACCGCATC
>JBCBTO010000166.1:0-4679 GCA_039818625.1 Pseudomonadota bacterium | reverse complement strand
CGATTATCACCTGCGGACCGAGGGCGTCTTTTTGGGTTGCAAGCACGAAGTGATCGTCAAACAGGGTATACTCTTCCAAACCTTTGATGCCCGTGGGGGTCGCAACGATCGCGACATCAATATCGCCCGCGAGCAACCCCTCGACCAAAGTGGCCGTCAGCGCTTCATGGACATTCGGTTCACACGAGGGGAACTCCGCACTGATTTCCGTCAAAACGTGACGGATCAGGTAAGGCGCCATGGAGGGAATAATCCCGAGCCGCAAAGGACCGGTGAGATCACCCTGTACACGCCGGGCAACATGTTCGAATTCCTCAACCTTCTGGAGAATTTCAACTGCGATGTCAGCGAGTTGTCGACCGACAGGGGTGATGGCAACATGGCGTTTGTCTCGGTCAAACAACATCAGGCCAAGGGTGTCTTCAAGCTTTTTGAGTTGCGACGAAAGACCCGGCTGGCTGACCCCGCAATGATCGGCGGCCTTGCGAAAGTGCTCAAGCTGACGAACGGCTTGCAGGTATTCCAGTTGCCTGATGGTTACGTCGCGCATGAAGGCTGCCTTCTTGATAAATTTTAGCTATCACAAAAACAATAAATATCAATTAGAACTTTCAGATCAACATTGAGAAACTCTTCGTGTCTGATGTGTGAAGAGACATGGTCCCCTCGCGCTAGACCTTTCGACGGTGAGTGTCCCTTGCGCTTTTTCCCGAAAAGTGTGGACGACCTCAAGGTCGCATGATCAAAACTTACCCACTTCCAACCCCCGGTCTGACCGGGGGCTTTTTCAAAACAGAACCGACATCGAGTGAACGCAGCGTTCACAGCCATGCGCTTGCTGGTCGCGTGATTTCTGTTACGGTTTTGTGAAATGAAGGAGGGTAACGATGGACACTGCACCCTTTGCTGTCGTCGGTTTCTATCTCGCGCTCAATGCCCTGCTCTTGATGGCATTGTCATTCTCGGTCATCGGAGAGAGGCGTGGCGCGCGCATTTCCATTGGCGACGGCGACAACAAAAAGCTCGCCCATCGCATCCGCGCGCAGGGCAACGCTGCGGAATACATGCCGATTTTCTTTCTGGTGATGGCAATGGCTGCGATGTTGAACATCTCGGTTTGGACGCTCCACATCGCGGGCGTTGTTTTCACCCTCGGTCGCTTCATGCATGCCTATTGGTTTTTGAAACCGTCGAAAAACATGAAGCCGCGCGTCTTCGGCATGATCATGACGACCATCGCGATCATCGCCCTGTCGCTCCGCACCCTGGTGCAGGCGATCGTGATTATGGTGAGCGGATCCTGAGATGAATGCCGATGAGCAAACCGGTGGGTGTTACTGCGGCAACTTGCGATATGCAATCACGTCAGCCCCGACATTAAAGGCGCAATGCCATTGCCGCACCTGCCAGCATATTGCCGGCGGTGGACCGAACTATTTCATGCTCGTCCCACCGGATGGCTTTACCTACACCAAGGGAACGGCCAGGCAATTCACGAGAGATGATCTTGAAAACGCCGTAACGCGTGACTTCTGCGCGCGCTGCGGCACGCATATCCTGTCACGTCGGCCGGGCCTGAAAGAGCTTGTCATCAAAGTTGGCACACTCGACGACCCGGCTTCGTTTGGCGGCCCGAAAATCGCGATTTTCACCGAAGACATACAGCCGTTTCACCATATCGCGGAAGATGTCACCGCGTTCGAGAAGCTACCCGAACGCGGTTAAAGGTCGGACGTTATTCTCCGTCGTAGACCACCAGCAAATCCTTCGCATCGATCTGATCACCGACCTTAACGAGCACTTCGGACAACGTGCCGTCCCGCTCGGCATGGATGGCGGTTTCCATCTTCATCGCTTCGATGGAAAGAAGCACATCGCCGGATGTGATCTTCTGTCCGGTTTTAACCGCAAGCGTTGAAATGACACCCGGCATCGGCGAGGCGACATGGTCCGCGTTACCATCTTCCGCCTTCGGACGGGCGGCAGCACCCGCTGCACCATGCGCCCGATCCGGCACTTTAGACGTGCGCGGCTGACCATTGAGATCGAAGAACACTTTCTGCTCGCCCATCTCATCAGTTTCGGAGAATGTCCGGCAGCGAATGACCAATGTCTTGCCCGGCTCCAGATCAAACGAAATCTCGTCCTGCTCTTTCATACCGTAGAAATAGTTGCGCGTCGGCAAGACAGACGTCGGCCCATACATGTCTTGCGCCTTGGCGTATTCCACGAAGACCTTGGGATACATGAGGTAAGATGCGAGTTCCTGATCGGAAATCTCCCGCCCGAGAGCTTCCTCGGCATCCTTGCGCTCCTGATCGAGATCGGCGGGATCGAGAAGCGAGCCGGGCACAACCGTAATCGGTTCAGCGCCTTTAAGCGCCTTTTTCTGGATCGCCTCAGGCCACCCCCCCGGCGGCTGGCCGAGATTGCCGGAAAGCATGTCAACCACAGACTCAGGGAACGCAACTTCCTTATCGGGGTGCAGCACATCGTCGACGGTGAGTTCAGATGCCACCATCATGAGCGCCATGTCGCCAACGACCTTCGACGACGGCGTCACTTTCACTATGTCACCGAACATCTGGTTCACATCGGAATAGGTCTGCGCCACCTCGTGCCACCGACTTTCAAGGCCAAGAGACCGCGCCTGCTCTTTCAGGTTCGTAAACTGCCCACCCGGCATCTCGTGGAGATAGACCTCGGAAGCCGGTCCCTTGAGATCGGATTCAAATGCTGCGTATTGGTTGCGCACTGCTTCCCAGTAAAATGCGATTTCCCGGATCGACTTCTCATCAAGACCCGCAGCCCGCTCGGTACAATCGAGTGCAGCACAGATGGAACCGAGGCACGGCTGTGACGTGAGACCCGACAGCGGGTCCATCGCCGCATCAACCGCATCAACACCCGCATCAATCGCCGCGAGCACAGTCGCCGCCGAGATGCCGGATGTATCGTGAGTGTGGAAGTGGATCGGAAGGTCAGTAACATCGCGAACAGCATCAATCATCGTGCGCGCCGCCTGCGGCTTCATCAGGCCCGCCATATCCTTGATGCCGATGATATGAACACCCGCATCGGCAAATTCCTTCGCGAGTTTCTGATAGTAGTCAACGGTGTATTTGTCGCTCCGCCCGGACATCAGATCGCCGGTGTAGCAAATCGCACCTTCACAGATCTTGCCGGATTCAACGATCGCATCGATCGAAACACGGGTGTTTTCAACCCAGTTGAGGGCGTCGAACACCCGGAAAAGATCCATCCCGGCATCTGCCGCCTGCTTGATGAAATACTGGACAGCGTTTTCCGGATAGCTCTTGTAACCGACCCCGTTCGAGCCACGAACCAGACATTGAAGCAGAATGTTCGGCACCCGCTCGCGGATCATGGAGAGCCGCTCCCACGGATCTTCCGTCAGGAACCGCATGGAAACGTCAAATGTCGCCCCACCCCAACATTCAAGCGAGAACAGGTCAGGCAACGCCTTGGAATAAGCCCCGGCGATGTTGACGAGATCGTAGGTCCGCATTCGCGTCGCGAGCAGAGACTGGTGCCCATCGCGCATCGTGGTGTCGGTGATGAGGGTGCGTTTCTCATCGAGCATCCATTTGGCAAGACCGTCAGCCCCGCGCTCGTCGAAAATTTGCTTCGTGCCTGGCGTGATGTCGACGTCGTAGTAAGGCGCGATCGGCGCCGCGATATCCGCAGCAGGTTTAGGACGCCCTTTCACATCGGGATGACCGTTGACGGAGACATCGGCGAGATAGCGCAGCAACTTCGTCGCCCTGTCGCGCGGTGTGACCTTGTCGAAAAGCTCCGGCGTCGTGTCGATGAACTTGGTCGTGTAGGTGTCATTCTGGAACGACGGGTGACCGATGATGTTTTCCAGAAAATTCAGGTTCGTCGTCACACCGCGGATGCGGAACTCGCGCAAGGCCCTGTCCATCCGCTTGATCGCCTCATCGGCGGTGGGCGCCCAGGCGGTGACTTTTTCAAGAAGTGGGTCATAAAACCGCGTGATGACGGCACCGGAATACGCCGTGCCACCGTCAAGTCGGATACCAAAACCGGTCGCTCCCCGATAAGCGCTGATGCGGCCATAATCCGGAATAAAATTCTGCTCCGGGTCTTCCGTCGTAATCCGACATTGAAGCGCATGGCCATTCATTTCGATGTCGTCCTGCGCTGGAACACCGGATGCGGGAGTACCAATCTTTTCACCATCCAGAATGTGGATTTGAGCCTTAACGATGTCGATGCCGGTGATTTCTTCCGTCACCGTGTGCTCAACCTGAATGCGCGGGTTCACTTCGATGAAATAGAACTCATCCGTGTCGGCATCCATCAGAAACTCGACCGTGCCCGCGCCGATGTAATCGGTCTCGCGGCCGAGTGCCATCGCAGCCTCCGTCAAACCCTTGCGGGTCGCGTCAGTGACGTAGGGGGCCGGTGCACGTTCCACCACTTTCTGGTTGCGGCGCTGCACGGAACAGTCACGTTCAAAAAGGTGGACAACATTGCCGTGCGTATCGCCGAGAATTTGTACCTCGACATGACGCGCACGCTCCACGAGCTTTTCGAGATAAACCTCATCCTTGCCAAACGCGGCACGGGCCTCGCGCTTCGCCTCAATGACCTCGCGCTCAATCTCTTCTTCGGAGCGGATGACGCGCATGCCG
>JBCBTO010000165.1:0-4692 GCA_039818625.1 Pseudomonadota bacterium | reverse complement strand
CTGAGATGAAGAAGTCGATGGAAAGTCTGATCCATCATTTCAAGCTTTACACAGAAGGGTTCCGGGTGCCCGAAGGCGATGTCTACACCGCCGTGGAAGCACCGAAGGGCGAGTTTGGCGTTTATCTGGTGTCGGATGGGTCCAACAAACCTTACCGCTGTAAAATCCGCGCGCCGGGCTTTGCGCATCTTCAGGCGATGGATTTCCTGTGCAGGGGCCACATGCTCGCCGACGTTTCCGCCGTTCTCGGTTCCCTTGATATTGTATTTGGAGAGGTTGACCGCTGATGGCCGTCCGTCGCATTGCACAAGAACAGCCTGAAAGCTTCGCATTCGATGCGAAGAACCTCGCGTGGGCGAAGGATCAAATCGCAAAATATCCAGAAGGCAAGCAAGCGTCTGCCGTCATCCCGCTTTTGTGGCGAGCGCAGGAGCAGAATAATGGCTGGCTGCCAGAACCCGCCATGCGCTACGTCGCCGATATGCTGGATATGCCATTTATCCGGGTGATGGAAGTTGCGACCTTCTACACGATGTATCAGTTGAAGCCTGTTGGCTCTGTTGCCCATATCCAGGTGTGTGGCACGACACCGTGCATGTTGCGCGGCTCGGAAGATCTGATGGCCGTTTGCAAAAAGCGGATTTCGCCAAATCAGCATGAAGTGTCCGAAGACGGTAAGTATTCCTGGGAAGAGGTTGAGTGTCTTGGTGCCTGCGTCAACGCTCCGTTGGTGCAGATTTTCAAGGACACGTTTGAAGATCTGACGCCCGAGACCTTCGAGGCCATGCTCGATGACATTGACAATGGGCGCGAGGTAAAACCGGGGCCGCAGATCGATCGCCATCTGTCGGTTAATGAGGGCGGGCGCACGCAGCTTTTTGAAGACAGCATGGATTATGGCCCGAATGCAAACCCCCATATCGCACCTTATGTGATGAACGGGAATGCCGCGATGATCGACAGCGATGCCCGCGCTTTTGGCATTGCCGCAAATGATGGTGGGGTGGCGCCGTCCAAGAAGGCGTCAGCCAAACCAAAATCAAAACCCGCTGCGAAAGCAAAGGCGAAGGCCGCAGCTGAGACGTCATCTGACACACCGTCTTCTGCGGTCGTTGCAAAACCGAAAGTGGAAGACAATAAACCAGCAACTCCGCCTGCGGATACCGCAAAGCCGACCCAAGAAGAACTTGCCGCAGAAGAAAAGGCTGTCGCGAGCGCTCTTGCTGCCTTGCCGAAGACCGCGAGCGCAGAAGACAAGGCGAATGCTGTCGGCAAAAAGCCGCGCGGCCTAAAACAGGCGCGCAAGGCTGGGGCGGATGACTTGAAACGGATCAAGGGGATCGGCAAGGTCAACGAACAGAAGCTCAACGAACTCGGTATCTGGCACTTTGACCAGATCGGCAAATGGGGTCGATCCGAAGTGTTGTGGGT
This sequence comes from Pseudomonadota bacterium, assembly GCA_039818625.1. Lineage (GTDB taxonomy): Bacteria > Pseudomonadota > Alphaproteobacteria > Rhizobiales > JACESI01 > JBCBTO01. The sequence continues at coordinate 3,261 of JBCBTO010000165.1, read as the reverse complement.
TGGAACCTATCTTTCGTTTCCAGGCCGTATCGACCGTGAAGACTGGGTCTCGCAAGCCTCCGTTTTGGCAGAAGGCGGGGACACGGAGTTTTCCAAACGGGTGGACAAGGGTCAAGTTTCAACGTCGGCTGGCGGGCCGTCTGAAAAGGCATAGATGATGGTGCAGCTTCTCGAAGACAAAGACCGGATTTTCACGAACATTCACGGGTTTCATGACTGGGGCCTAGTTGGCGCGCGCGCGCGCGGACAGTGGGATGATACGGCGGCCATTCTCGAAAAAGGACGCGATTGGATCATCAATGAGATGAAAGCCTCCGGACTGCGCGGTCGCGGCGGCGCGGGTTTTCCAACCGGTCTCAAATGGTCGTTCATGCCGAAAGAAAGCGATGGCCGTCCGCACTACCTTGTGGTCAATGCGGATGAATCCGAGCCCGGCACATGCAAAGACCGCGAGATCATGCGGCATGATCCGCATACGCTGATTGAAGGCTGTCTGATTGCAAGCTTCGCCATGAATGCGCATGCCTGCTACATTTATATTCGCGGCGAGTATATTCGTGAGCGTGAGCGGTTGCAGGCTGCGATCGATCAGGCCTATGAGGCGGGTCTTGTGGGCAAGAACGCTGCGGGGTCTGGTTGGGATTTTGATATCCACCTGCATCACGGGGCCGGTGCTTACATCTGCGGCGAAGAGACGGCGCTTCTTGAAAGCCTCGAGGGCAAAAAAGGTCAGCCGCGTCTCAAGCCACCGTTTCCGGCGAATGCGGGCCTTTATGGCGCACCGACCACGGTCAACAATGTGGAGTCGATTGCGGTTGTACCCACGATCTTGCGGCGCGGGGCGGAGTGGTTCGCGTCATTCGGTGCCGAAAACAACAAGGGGACGAAGCTCTTCTGCGTGTCGGGTCACGTTAATCAGCCGGCGACGTTTGAAGAGGCGATGAGTGTCCCGTTCAAAGAATTGATCGACAAACATTGCGGCGGTATTCGCGGTGGTTGGGACAACCTGCTCGCAGTTATTCCGGGCGGGTCTTCCGTGCCGTGTGTGCCAGCCGACCAGATCATCGATTGCCCGATGGATTTTGACAGCCTGCGCGGGCTTCAGTCGGGTCTCGGCACGGCGGCAGTGATCGTAATGGACAAGTCGACGGATATGATCCGCGCCATCGCCCGGCTCTCTTATTTTTATAAGCACGAAAGCTGTGGCCAGTGCACGCCGTGCCGTGAGGGCACCGGCTGGATGTGGCGTGTTCTGACCCGCATGGCCGATGGGCGCGCGCAGAAGAAAGAAATCGATATGCTGTTTGAGGTCACGAAGCAGGTCGAGGGCCACACGATATGCGCGCTCGGTGATGCTGCGGCATGGCCGGTTCAGGGCCTCATTCGCCATTTCCGTCCTGTGATTGAGGAGCGTATTGACGCTTACACATACCGATCCGACAAGGACGGCCCGGTTCTGGAGGCGGCTGAATAGTCATGCATCTCGCCGAACTCAACATAGGTATCACGAAATACCCCTTGGACGATCCGCGGATTGCAGATTTTGTCGACAATGTTGCGCGGATCAATGGGCTTGGCGAAAAAATGCCAGGCTTTGTCTGGATGTTGAAGGATGAGACCGGCGGTGCCACAAAAATCCCGACGCCTTGGCCGAATGCGCTTGCCAACATGAGTGTCTGGGAAACGCCGGAAGCGCTCGAACACTTCGTTTGGAATACAGTGCACAAGCAGTTTTATAACCGCAAGCATGAATGGTTTGAAGCAATGGAGAGCCATCACTTTGTCATGTGGTGGGTTGAAGAGGGGCATCAACCGGATCTCAACGAAGCCAAAGAGCGCTTGGATCATCTTGAGAAACACGGCAATACGGACCATGCCTTTGGCTGGGAGCATCTTCCCCATGTGAAGTTATGGCAAAGCCAACGGTGCGGATGACGCCATGACTGAGGACAACGAAAACCTGATTTTGCGTTTGCTGCGGGAATTTCGTGGTGACTTCGACGACGTGAAGGGCCGTTTAGCAAAGATTGATCAGCGCATGGAAGAGATGCATGAGACGATGTACACGACCGCTGGTGTGGCCTTCCACGCCAAAATGTCCGGCATGACACCGTTGCTGAAAAGCTCGAGAACCTCGAAAAACGCATCGAGAAACTGGAAGAACAAAGCTGATGTCTGACACAACAAAGATCGTCGTCGATGGGGCTGAAATCGAGGTGCCGAGCCACTACACGCTGTTGCAGGCGTGCGAGGAGGCCGGTGCTGAGGTGCCGCGGTTTTGTTTCCACGACCGGCTTTCGGTCGCGGGCAATTGCCGGATGTGTCTCATCGAGGTGAAGGGCGGTCCGCCGAAGCCTGCGGCGTCCTGCGCCATGGGTGTCCGCGACTTGCGGCCGGGGCCGGAAGGGCAGCCGCCGGAAATTTTCACAAAAACACCGATGGTGAAGAAAGCGCGGGAAGGGGTGATGGAGTTTCTTCTCATCAATCACCCGCTCGACTGCCCGATTTGCGATCAGGGCGGTGAATGCGATCTCCAGGATCAGGCCATGGCCTACGGGATGGATGGATCGCGGTTTGACGAGAACAAACGCGCTGTAGAAGACAAATATATCGGCCCGCTTGTGCGCACGAAAATGACGCGTTGCATTCACTGCACCCGCTGCGTACGTTTTACGACGGAAATTGCCGGCGTTTCCGATCTCGGGCTCATCGGACGCGGTGAAGACGCTGAAATCACGACCTATCTTGAAAGTTCCATGTCGTCGGAGCTTCAGGGCAATGTCATCGATCTTTGCCCGGTTGGTGCTTTGACGTCGCGGCCGTATCAAGATCAGGCGCGGCCTTGGGAACTCAATAAAACTGAGAGTATCGACGTGATGGATGCTCTCGGGTCGGCGATCCGGGTTGACACGCGCGGACGCGAAGTTATGCGGATCATGCCGCGGCTCAATGAGGAGATCAACGAGGAGTGGATTTCCGACAAGACCCGCTTCATCTGGGATGGCTTAAAGGCGCAGCGGCTCGATCGGCCTTATGTGCGTCGTGACGGTAAACTCGCACCTGCCAGCTGGAGCGACGCATTTGAAGCGATTGCCGAGAAAGTCAAAGCGACCTCCGGTGACAAGATCGGTGCGGTCGCTGGTGATCTTGCAGGCGTGGAGGAGATGTTCGCCGCGAAGATGCTGCTTGAAAGTCTCGGTTCCGCGAATTTCGACTGCCGTCAGGGTGGCGCCGCACTTGATCCGGCCCATGGCCGCGCGG
>JBCBTO010000164.1:0-4696 GCA_039818625.1 Pseudomonadota bacterium | reverse complement strand
TCGCCTTCCAACGCATCAATGTCGATCTTTTCATCTTTCGGCGCGCCTTCATTCGGCGTGATTTCGTCCGACATACTTACCCCATTTCGCTGGTTGTTCGACTGGCTTTCTACTCGCCGCGATATTTGATGTTCATTCGCAAAAATCAAGTCATGCTCGCGCAAAAATCAAACCATCTCGGCCTAATTGCATTCAAACTCGCACGCGCTATAGGCGACGGAGCCGCACGGTTTCTATCAAATGGCTTTCGCCTTTATACAAAATCAAATCCGCTCTTGGGCGGGTAGGCTGAATATTATCCATAAGGTTTACGCGGTTGATCGTGTCCCAAAGACTGCGACCCATCTCGCCCGCATCGTGCTCACTCATCTTTGATACGTGATGAAAATAGGAATCTTCGCGCGCAAATGCCGTTTCACGCAGGCGCATGAAGCGGGTCAGATACCACTCAGCGATCTTGTCCTCATCCGCATCAATGTAAATTGAAAAATCGAAATAGTCAGAAACAAAAGGCACCGCGTTGCCATCTTTCGGCAAAGCGCGCGTTTGCAGAACGTTCAAACCTTCAAGAATGAGAATATCCGGTCTGTCCACAATGATCGTCTCGTCGGGCACCACGTCATAGGCAAAGTGGGAATAGACCGGAGCCTCGACCGCAGCGTGACCCGCTTTGATATCCGATAAAAAGCGCAAAAGCGCAGGCAGATCGTAGCTTTCAGGAAAGCCTTTCCGACCCATGAGGCCCTCCGCCTCCAGAACCTGATTTGGCAACAGGAAACCGTCAGTTGTAACAAGGTCAACCTTGGGCGACGTGGGCCAGCGCGACAGGAGCGCCTGAAGGATGCGCGCTGTCGTCGATTTTCCAACGGCGACGGACCCGGCAAGCCCGATGATGAACGGGGTCTTTTGCTGATCCGCCGGAAGGTTCAAAAACTTGACGCGCCGGGCAAACAGCGTTTTCAGCGCCTCCACATGCATGGACAGAAGCCGCGAAAGTGGCATGTAAATTTGTTCGACTTCTGCGAGCGAAATCGGATCGTTCAGGCTTCTGAGTTTTTGAATGTCCTGAAGCGACAGGGGCAAAGGCGCATCTGCGCGCAAATCGGCCCAGTTTTTCTTCGTGAAAACCCGGTGCGGCGCTAAAATGTCTTTCGTGACAGCGTCCAAGACGATCTCACTCCCTGTGATCGCGACCGTTTAGTTTCGCGATGCCTTCTCCTCCAGACCGGACTGCGCGGTGCGCTGTTCCAGTTCCCTCATTACATCATTGAGCGGGATTTCGGAAATGCGCAATAAAACGAGCAAATGGTAAAGAACGTCGGCAGCCTCGTTGGTGAGAGCTGTGCCATCCTGAGTCACTGCGGCGATGACTGCCTCCGTCGCCTCTTCGCCCAGTTTTTCAGCGCATTTGTTGACGCCTTTGGCCATCAGGGTTGCGGTGTATGATTTTGAATCACCTGATGTCGCGCGCTCGGCGACAATCTGGTCCAACATCTCAAGGGTAAAAGCGCTCATCGGCGTGTTCCGTTTTGAATCAATGTGCGGTGATGCCATCCAGGCGCATGGCGATGCCCGCGTCGGCCATATGCCGCTTTACCTCGCCAATTGTGAATGTGCCGAAGTGAAACACGGACGCGGCAAGAACCGCGCTCGCGCCGCCTTCTGTCACACCGGTGACGAAATGGTCAAGTTCTCCGACACCACCGGACGGGATGACCGGGATTGGGACAGCGTCGGAAATCGCACGGGTGAGTTTGGTGTCGAAGCCGGATTTTGTGCCGTCACGATCCATGGACGTGAGCAGGATTTCACCCGCTCCGCGCGCCGCCATGTCTTCCGCGAACTCAATCGCATTGATGCCGGTTGGCTCGCGCCCACCATGGGTGAAAATCTCCCATGTATCGCCCACCGCCTTTGCATCAATGGCGACGACGATGCATTGATCGCCAAACTTATCCGCTGCCTCGTTGACAAAATCACGGTTTTTGACGGCGGCGGTGTTGATCGACACCTTGTCCGCGCCCGCCAGGAGTAGTTTGCGGATGTCTTCCGTTTTTCGAACGCCGCCTCCAACGGTGAGCGGCATAAAGCAATGCTCCGCGGTCTCGCGCACGACGTCGAAAATGGTGTCGCGGTTGTCAGATGACGCCGTAATGTCGAGGAAGGTCAGTTCATCCGCGCCCGCCGCGTCATACGCCTTCGCGGCCTCCACGGGATCGCCCGCGTCGATGAGGTCGACGAAGTTTACGCCTTTGACAACGCGGCCGTCTTTTACGTCCAGACACGGGATGACGCGAGATTTTAAGGTCATTTCAGCCCCTCACCTCTCAAAACTCTCAAAGCCTCAGCCGGATCAAGCCGACCATCATAAAGCGCACGGCCGGAAATCGCACCCTCAAGCTTCGCGCAGTCCGGTTCCATCAACCGGTGGATGTCGTTCATGCCAGCAAGGCCACCCGACGCAATGACGGGGATCGAAACCGCTTCCGCCAGCCTTATTGTGGACTCAAAATTGATTCCTTTCAGGACACCATCACGATCGATGTCGGTGAAGATGATCGCGGAGACGCCCGCATCCTCGAACCGCTGTGCCAATTCGATACTCGTGAGCGTTGAACTCTCCGCCCAACCCTCTACGGCCACATATCCACCCTTCGCATCGATGCCGACGGCGATTTGACCCGGAAAAAGTCGACTCGCCTCCGTAACAATCGCTGGATTTCGGACCGCAACAGTTCCCAGAATGACACGGCGTATACCTTTCGTTAACCATGTTTCAATCTGAGACAGGTCGCGGATGCCGCCGCCGAGCTGCACCGGGTTTGTCGTTGTGTTCAATATTGAATCAACCGCATCGCCATTCACCGGCTTTCCCGCGAATGCGCCATTAAGGTCGACGACGTGGAGCCATTCGAAGCCCTGATCCTGAAACAGTTTCGCCTGCGCGCCGGGATCGTCGTTGAAGACGGTCGCCTCGTTCATGTCGCCGAGTTTCAGGCGCACGCATTCGCCGTCTTTGAGGTCGATGGCCGGGAAGAAGATCATGGGGCTTGCGGTCCGGGTTGATAAAGCAGCGCTTTATTGCCGGGTGCGCGAAGGGCGTCAAGGGGATGACGGCAAACGGATAAAGCGGCCCCGACTCAAGACCGGGGCCAGATCTTCCTATCGAAGCGGCATGTGAATGTCCGTCAGGAGGTCTTGGGGAGCTGTGTCTTCCGGGTTGTTGAGATAAATCTCATAAGCCGGGGCGTCGCGGACCTCTTCGCCCGATTGCGGAAGCCATGTGCCATAGAGCCAATCATAGGCGGGCTTCATCGCCGCGTAGGGTCCCTTGTAGTGGAGGACTGCGACGCGACCCGCCGGTACATCGAGCTTATCGAGGGGCGCTGCTAGATCGGCCTCTTCGGCCAAAACAGCCCCGGCGAAGGATCGCAACTCGGCCTCCAGTACAGCGTCCGGGTCGTCGTAGTACACGCCCACCATCCCGCGCATATGAGAGGCAAGGTCTTGCGCTGACAACGCGCCGAATGTGCGCTCGAACGATTTCGAAATCGCCATATAGTCGCCCTTGTGCGGGACACCTGCGAGCGTCATAGCTGGCGCGTCTTTAATTGTGACATCAAACATGGAAATGATCCTTTGTGCAGTTGCGTGTTCAAACGGCACGTGATTGCCCTCTTTGCGATATTGCGCGGGCGGCATGCCGTAGTGCTCTGAGAAAACGCGAGAAAAGGATTGGAGGTTGGGATAACCCGACTTTCTGGCAACATCTGCGATGGGAAGCTTCGTCGCCATCAGATCGCGGGCGGCGCGGGCGAGGCGCAAACGCCGCACGGTCTGGGCGATGGTCTCGCCCTTCATAGCCGCATAGATCCGGTGCCAATGGTGGGGCGAAAGACAGGCGACAGCGGCCAGCGTCATCAGATCAAGCTCCTCGTCCAAGTGGTCGTGGATATAGGTGACCACCCGGTCCATGCGGTCTTCATAAGACAGCCAAAGCTTTGATGTATCGACGGGTTTATCCATAACCCTTCTCCTTTTCTCGACAAAGGAGAGGTAAGCATAAGCCGTTTTCACAAATCTTGCTGAGTTTTGCTCGGGCGCTCTTTGCAGGTGTTGAACCCAAGCCGGGACCTCCTGCAAGCCCCTTTTTGCAGCAGGTATCCGGCTCAGACGTCCCACTTTATAAAGTTCGCGATCAGCTTCAGACCAAGGGTCTGGCTCTTTTCCGGATGGAACTGGGTGCCGACCATGTTGTTCTTCGCCACGATGGCTGTGATTGCCCCGCCATAGTCCGCGCGCGCCAGGACAACATCTTCGTCCTGCGGTACCATATGGTAAGAGTGGACAAAGTACGCATGCAGTCCATCTGGCCCGGTTTGAATGTCGGCGAGGACCGGGTGAGCGCCCGTCACGTTGAGCGTGTTCCAACCCATATGGGGGATTTTGAGCGCCGGATCCGTGGGCTCAATCGCCCTCACCTCGCCATCGATCCAGCCAAGCCCGCTTGTCGTTTCTTTTTCAAGGCCGCGCGTCGCCATCAGCTGTTGGCCGACGCAAATGCCGAGGAAGGGTCGTTCAAGCTCGGTGATGAAGTGGTGGATCGCTTCTTCCAGTCCCGCGTGCGCCCGCAGGCCTTCCGCGCAGCTTTTGAAAGCACCGACGCCCGGAAGCACCAGGCGGTCCGCATGCTGGA
>JBCBTO010000163.1:0-4734 GCA_039818625.1 Pseudomonadota bacterium | reverse complement strand
ATTCGTTTTGAAAATGTGCGGGTGCCGGAAGATCATTTGTTGCTCGGTGAGGGCAGGGGTTTTGAAATCGCCCAGGGACGTTTAGGGCCGGGACGCATTCACCACTGTATGCGGGCGATCGGCCAAGCCGAGCGTGCACTGGAACTCATGATCCAGCGCTCCTTGAGGCGTGAAGCGTTTGGCAAGCCTTTGGCGAAACTCGGGGCCAACTACGATATAATCGCAGAGGCGAGAAGCGAGATCGAGATGGCGCGGCTTTTGTGTCTCAAGGCGGCTTGGATGATGGACCGGGGGGACGCGCGCGCCGCCGCCCCCTGGATCAGCAAGGTGAAGGTGATTGCCCCCCGGGTTGCCCTCAAGATTGTGGATGAGGCGGTGCAAATGCATGGCGCTCAGGGCATCAGCCAGGACACGCCGCTCGCCCGCATGTGGACGCACCTGCGCACCTTGCGCCTCGCTGATGGGCCGGATGCTGTGCACAACAGACAGGTCGCACGGGCAGAGCTTAGAAAACACACCCAGGAACCGGTCTGACGGCGGCGATTGCATGCAAATTGAGACAAATACTTATCGCGGCGTGTGTCTGACAGTCATGAAAAAGCGATATAACGCAGGTGTCCGGGTTAGGGTTCAGACCTATAAATGAGATCGCCATGGTGCGCGCAGATTTTTTCTGACACAAGACGCGAGCCTGCCGGAAACCACGCGGTTTTTAAAGGTTTGCAACGCGTGTCAGGAGACATATGCCGCATCTTCCAAAAGTAATAGGGCAGACTTTGAAATGGCCGCATTCTACCGCGAAAACGATCTCGCCCGGGCGCAAAGCCCGACCTTCACTCGTTTTCTCGTATAATTTTGCCATTTCCAAAGCCATTGCGACCTCATTTATAGGTCTGAACCCTAAACACGAGAAAAACACTCTTTTGTGTTCAGCAGAGAGCGGTTAAGTTTTTGTGCGGATCAAACGATGCTTATGTAATGCTTCAGGAGACTTGAGATGATGGAACGGGTCAGGAGAATACTGGTTGCGACGACGGCACTTCTGGTGTCCGTGGTACCGGTCGGCACGGCCGCCAACGCGGACGAGCTGGTCATTGCCGTACCAAACTGGCCCTCGGCAGAGGCGACCGCACACATCATGGGCGTTGTTCTCGAAGAAAAGCTGAACATCGATGTGACCTATCAGCCAGCTGGAACGCTCGGTATTTTCAACGGCATCGATAACGGCAAGATTCACGTCCATCCCGAAGTCTGGCTTCCAAACCTGACATCGCTCGTCGAAAAATACCGTGACAAGCGTGGCACGATTGCCCTTAGCGAAAACGGTGTCGCCGCCTCCCAGAACATGTGCGTGACGCGTTACACGGCAGAAGTGACCGGTGTGAAATCGGTGAGTGACCTCGCAGATCCCAAAATGTCCGCGAAGTTTGATTCCGATAATGACGGTCAAGGTGAAATCTGGATCGGCGCTGCGACATGGTCCTCAACCATGATCGAGCGTATCCGCGCCAAAAGCTACGGTTATGCGGACACCATGCGTTTGCTGCAAATGCCGGAAGATGTTGCCATGGCGACGGTCGATGCTTCAATCGCGGTCGGCAGACCCTTCGTTTTCTATTGTTACAAGCCGCATCACCTCTTCCGGCTGCATGACATCGTCGTTCTGGAAGAAGACACATTCGATGCTGACAAATGGGAAATCGTCTTCCCCGCGGATGATGCGAATTGGCTTCAAAAATCACGCGCTGAAACGGGCTGGGATGCGTCGCATTTCCATGTCGGCTTTGCTGCGAAGCTCAAAGAGGAGATGCCGGAGGCCGCATCTTTCTTCGAGAACATCACATTTACGTCTGACGATATCACAACGATGAGCTACGCGCTCCAGGTCGAGCGCCAGGAGCCCGCAAAATTTGCGAAAAAATGGGTCGCGGAAAATTCTGATCGGATCAAAGGTTGGTTGCAATGATGGTAAGTCGTAGAAAGTTTTTGACAACAACAGGTGCGGCTGCAGCTGCGGCCATTCTGCCCGCCCGTGACGTCTTGGCCTCACGAACTGCGGGTGAATCGCTGATCCTCGATCCGGAAACCCGTGAATGGGTGCGCTACAGCCAGCGCAGAGCCTATCGTTATTACAAGAAGAACGGTCAGGTGCCCGAGGAATTCCGCCCCCGCGATGTGCCCTTTCGAACAGCTGAAGAACCGGGCACCATCATCGTCGATGGCAACAAGCATTTCCTCTATTTCGTGCAACCCGGCTTCCGCGCCCGGCGATACGGCATCGGAGTTGGTAAAGAAGGCTTCGGCTGGGCCGGCATTGTTCGCATCGGCCGTAAGGCGGAGTGGCCGACATGGACGCCGCCAGCTGAGATGATCGAACGTCGCCCCGACCTTGCAAAATACGCGGGTGGTATGCCGGGCGGACCGGACAACCCGCTCGGAGCCCGCTCGCTCTATCTCTATGAGAACGGACGCGACACCATCTACCGCATCCACGGGACCACGGAACCCTGGGCGATCGGTCTTAACACCTCATCGGGTTGTATTCGCATGATTAATGAGGATATCATCGACCTTTATACGAGAGCGTCTGTCGGGGCCAAGGTGATCGTGCTCATGCAGGGTGCCGCTCTTTTTCGAGGTGTTTGACCGCGTTTGAAAGCGGTTTCGGGGGCAGGCTATGGTGCGTGACAGATTATTCACGGCGGCAAAGATAATCACGCCGCTTTTGGCCTCAGGCGGCCTGGTTGCCTGCGCCGCAACCCAACCCGAGGGCCCGAAGCCGACGGTGAAACAGGTGGTCGAAACAGCGCCTGCCGACCTCCAACTCGCTTGCGCCAATCAGGCCTCCCTGCAATTCGGGGCGACCGCCGGAACAGTCCTGCCTGTGAGCTCCGCCCGGACCGGTGATGCGTCTTTTGTCGTTGATCTCTCATCGCAAGCCGGACAATTTCGATGCAGCATCTCGCAAGATGGTGTGATTTCATCCCTTGTACCAATCGCCCCTGAGCCAAATCTCGCTTTGGGAACAGACGGCACGGTGCCGGCTGCACCGGGCGCTCCGGCTGGCACAAACGTGCCAGGCGCACCAACTCCATCCGGGCCGAGCGCTTATACGCCGCCGTCCGTTCCTGGCGCGCCGGGCACTCCGGCAGCTGCTGCCCCGCCGACGGGACCGGCGTCCCCACATATTGGCACGCCACCACCACAGCCGTCGTCGTAGCGATAAAAATGCGGAACGCTCTCAGCGTTTGAAGGAACTGGTGAGATCTTCCAGAATATCGGCGACGGCGGCCTCAAAAATCCGCGCACCATCGTCTATGGAGGACCGCGCTGGGTTGGACCCCATGCGACCATCTGGAAAGCGGCGTCGAAAGTCTTCCGCATCGAGGATTGGACCATTCGGCGCGACCGCTGGATTCAGAACCGCGTCCTTCACATGATCTGGAAAAAGATGGTAGGTGAGCGATATCTCTGAGCAGGTCGCATGGCTTCCTTCTTCTGCCCCATATAGCTCGCTTGAAAGTGCGCGAAAGCGCTTGCCGTCCCACCAGTTGCGCTGTTTGCATTTGAGGGTCGTCGCACCCTCTTTGTGCCTCGCGTAAATCTCCGAAAACGCGGCAGACAGCGTCGCCATGTTCCCCCCGTGGCCGTTCAGGAAGTAAAATTCCCGAAATCCGTGCCGCGCGAGCGATGTGACGGTCTCGTAAAGAACCTGAATGATGGTCGACGGCGCCCATGTGATTGTGCCTGCAAACCCCATGTGATGCTGGGCCATCCCAATCGGAAGTGTTGGTCCGATCATGACACCGGTTTCGTCGCCTACGGCTCTTGCAAGGGCTTGCGGACAAAGTGCGTCTGTGCCGATGAGGCCCGTTGGACCGTGTTGCTCGGTTGAGCCAATCGGCATGATGATGCGTGAGTGCGTTTCAAGATAACGCTCGACCTCGAGCCATGTCGAAAGCTGAAGTTGCATGAGGCACGATCCTTTATGCGGCGGAGGAAGACGGCTTTACCACGGATGGTGCCTTTGGCCCAACACAACGAAGTCCGATGTACCATGCACGCTGTCGTATCATACGGGTTGATGTGCGGCTTAAGTCTCGCCGCTGTCAATTCTGAGCGTGACGCGGTCAGCGGCGATCCGGCTAATGGTGAACTGTATCGGCAGGCCGCCGGCATCATGGTTGAGCGCCTCAGCGTTCAGCACAATCGCGCCCGATGACAAATGGAGATCGGCGCAGTCTTCCGGTGTCGCATGGCGCGCTTCGATTTGTGTGGAATGACGCACGTAATCTGAAACGCCGTGCGCGAGCAGGGCTTTCGTGATGGACCCGGTCTTGATGATGTCATCGCCGATGGTGGAAAACCGGTCTGCCGGAAACCACGATGTCGAGCGAAACACCGCAACCTTGTCCGCCAGACTTAAGGTCTCGACGCGCATGACGGGATCACCCGGACCAAGCGCCAACCGCTCGGCCAAATGCGGCGAGCTCGCTTCGCGACTGGTGCCCAGCACCTGAACAGTCGCCTCATCGGTTTGTTGCGAAAGACCGGCTGAAAACCGTGTCCGCCGTGAAATCGGATAAACAAGCCGCTTTTTGCGCTCAACAAAGGTGCCGCGTCCTTGCTCACGCCGCAAAAGCCCCTCGTCGACAAGGGCAGTGACAGCAGCGCGCAATGTCAGGCGATTGACGTCAAACCGTTCGGCGAGAGCGGGTTCCGACGGCAGTTTTC
>JBCBTO010000162.1:0-4745 GCA_039818625.1 Pseudomonadota bacterium | reverse complement strand
GCGTTCTGCGCCCGACAGTTCCGCTGCAATCTCGGCGCGGTAGTCTTTTGCCGCCTCGCTGCCGCTCATGGCCGCAAGATTGAACCACTTGTGCGCCGTGATGAGGTCAACCTCAACATCCCGTCCGCAAGAGTAGACAATTCCAAGTTCGAAGAACACGTCCGCAGACATCGGCCGTCCACCGATCACCGCAAGATCAACACTTTCAATTTCGAAGCGAGCCATAATCCAGTCCCCAATTAATCACTCGTTTGCCGCCACCGGCGTTTGTTGTTTTGATGTGATCAGTTTCGGGTGACCATTTAAAATACCAGTTAAATTTCAATCTGAATCAAATATGAATTACAGTAAAAGCGAATATTTACATTTTGACTTCGTTAAACTGTTTCTCTTGGATTCCTTTGTTTTCGATTCAATACTTAAGAAACGATTCAAACTCTTGAAAAGAGTTCCTTAAACATAATCGATATTTCAAAAAATATGTTTCGCTGTAAAATCTGAAAAACCTCGCGTTTTGTGACCGTGCGTCAACTTTTCAAGCAAGATGAAATATCTTACGTTCGCGTCACAACCCGAGACCATCGGGGAAAACAAAAAGGGTCGGAGGACGTTCAGTGAAAAAAACAATCACAATCTTGGCGGCTTTTGGAATGCTTGCAGCGACCAACGCCATCGCAGCAGAGAAATTAGAAGGTGTGTGGAGTGCCAACAATGGCGCATCACGCATCCAGATCAGCCCGTGCGGCAGCAAGTTGTGCAGTGATATAATCTGGCTCAAAGAGCCACGCAAAGATGCGAAGAATGAAGACAAGAGCCTGCGTGGGCGCGATATCGTTGGACTTCGTATTTCCAACAATATGGAGCGGGTCAGCGACAACAAGTGGAAGGGCAGCGTCTATAGCCCCGAGAAAGGCAAAACCTATAGCGGCTTTGCCACCGTCGATGGCAACAAGCTTTCGATGCGCGGGTGTCTAACGAGCGCGGGAGTGCTCTGTCAGACGCGGAAATTTACAAGGGCGAACTAAAACTTCGCCGATCGGAACACGAAGCCGCCTTTCGAGGCGGCTTTTTTATTGGCTCTCATCATCATCCAGCGGTGGCAGGATACTGACCTTCCAGACCGACTGGCGATAGCCGGTTACCCGCCACATATGCCGCCATGGGACTTCTATCGTGCGCGTGTTTGCGAGCACAGCATCACGGCGCTCAGCCGCAAGGTTACCCAGACGCGCCGGAAGCGCGCCACCGCCCCGCGTCTCATCCCAAACCAGAAGTGCCCCTCCAGAAAACCGATCCAGGTTTTCCAAGGATGATGCAGTTCTGAAGACCCGGTGATCACCCGCCCAGAAACTTGTGAGATTGCCGGCAAGCCGGTCGCTGTCGGCAATGATTGGCGCTTGGGGCGAGATGTCCCTCATCTTGGAGATCGTATCGGCTAACCCCTCATAGGGAATCCCGAAATAGCAGCGCTTGCACACGGGATCGAGCACATAAAGATTTGCGGCTCGCGCGCCAAACGCAACGACCATGAGCGCGAGGCATATCAAGATGTAAGTCTTCACTGCGATATCCGAGGGCATGGAACGACGCACCGCGTCCATGATCCATATCGGCGTCAGAAAGAAGACCGGCATCAAGGCGTGTTCGGCATAATCGGCGCGTCCATTGAGGCCGCCAATTGCGATAAGGCCAATCGCGGCAATGATCGAGGCGAGTTTGATGATGCGGATGTCATGGTGTGTCTCGCCCAACCGGTCCGCCAGCGATCGGGCAAACAGCAAGATCACGATCACGAGGAATGGCGAGAGATATGCAAGGATGGCCGATGCTGCTTTGAGCGCACCGTCAAGCGAGACGTCAAATCCGTCAAACAGTTCCTTTTCGGAGACATGTCCAAGCAATCCCGCAGGTGCCAAGCCTTCCAGCACAATGATCCAGACAATTGGGATAGTGGCCAACCACGATGCGGCGAGACTGTTTCCGCCCCTTAGACCAATCGTCACAGCGCAAGACGCGGCAAAGAGCGCATACCAGACGCCCGTCGTCATGCCGATGATCGAGAATACGGCGAGCCATGCATACGCACTTCTCTCGCCGTCACGCAGCTTTCCATAGGCCCAGAACGTGCCCGCGACTGCGACCATCGCAACGAGCGGATACGTGAACCCTTCGTGGAAGCGCCAACTGATTTGATAGATCAGTGCGTAGGATTCCACCGTCAAGAGCGCCCAGAGACCGCTGCCGGTGGCGCGCCGAGCGATCAGAAAGACAAATGCAAGAGCAATGGCAAGGAGACCATAACGCAGGATTTGAAAGACCAGCGCGGAGGGTCCGAGTATCTCGGCGAGGGCAAAAACCAGGGCGTCAAAGATGATGCCCTCGCTTTGCAGAAGGGCATGGACAGACTGTGTTTGCAGAACACTGAGGGGGTCGTTCTCGCCGAGGTTCGAGGATGCCGTCAGACGCATTGTGGCGTGCAAGAGCCCGTAAAGCCCCAGTGCTGCGATGACACCGGGCAGTGTGGAAAGCCGATCCTTCAACCCCATCACGGCCATGGTGGTCATCCTCCCCAGAGCGGCTTTGCCGCTATCGTGCGACACCGCGCCGGGTCCGTTTCAGACGTGACTCGCCAGGTGCTCGTCCGGATTGTCCCACCGGTGATCGCGTTCATCCACGGGGCTGTCACACTGTCAGTGTTTTCAGGCAGGTCTTCTTCGGCCGTTTTGACTGGCTCCTGGCCAGCCCCGCTTTTCAGCTTCAGACCGGGCAAAACCCGCTCAATGATACGAACCCGTTGCTGCCCCCGGCCTTTGTCGCGCACGGTCAGGACGACAAGACATCCGTCTGCGAACTCCTCTTGGCCCGCCCGCCTGCCGATCAGAATCGTACGTTCAGGGAAGAAGCGCTTCAGATTTCCGGCGACCAGGTGATCTTCCGCAACAAGTTTGGCTCGCGGCGACCGGGTTCTAAGATAATCGGCCAATCCATCATAAGGGATCATTTCACGGCAGCGCCCACACACCTCCTGATACGGCGCGACGAACGTCATCATGCGAATGAGTGCAATCACACAGGCGCATCCAATCATGACGCCCATGAAAAGACCCATCGCACGGCGCCTTATGGGCTTTTCGGCGATCAGTCCCACGAGCAGGATCGGCACACATAGGAAAAACGGGTGGAGATGGCGCTCTTTGACATTGGCAAATCCGCCTAATACAGCACCCATAAGCAGAATGAGAAAGCCAGCTGCAGTTGTAAACGCAAGATATTTGTAGAGATCACGATCAACATGCCCGATCGTCATCGTCTCATCAGCCCATATGGACCGTCGGAAGATCAGGAAAAAGATAGGCACGAGCGGCAATGCATAAAGGACGCTCACACTCACGACATGCCCGGCGGTGGGCACACCCAACAGGGATTTCAAACCCTGGTCCGTCCGGCCCATTTTTGACTGCAGCGTTTCGACGAAAGCCCCTTCAGTTACGAGATAAACGCCATAAGGCGAGGCGACCGCAAGCCCGATGGCGACAGATAAGAAAAGCAAAGCGGGGCGCAACGCCCTGCGCTGCGCGGGGAGTGCGAGCGCACCCAGGACGAAGGCGAATACCACCAAAGCGTAGGAGAATTTTGCGAGCAAACCGAGACCAATGGCGAGGCCGAGGATGATGTAAGACGTGACGTCACGCTCCTGAAGCACACGCAGCATGGACCAAAGCGTGAGCGCGCCAGCAGCAATCAACCCTGCAGTGTGGGTCACGCCCTCTATCAGGTTCCAGCCGACCTGATAAAACAATGAAAAGCTCAGGACGCTTATCGCAGCCCAGTGGGGCTCGCCGAGAACGCGTTTTGCGGCGAGGTACAAGAACAGCACCGCGGCCGACAGGAAGGCGTATTTGACGGCGAGATTGGCCGCGAGCGACACGCCGAAGACCTTTTGCGCCCCGAAGAGTGCCCACTCATAAAGCGGTGGCTGATTGACGGAGTAGCCAAGCCGCAATCCGTCAAGGGTGACAATCGCTTCCGCATCATCCGTGGTCAGCGTCCCGGAAAACGCAAGGCGTGAGAGCGCGTGAAATGCGAAATAGAAGCCAACAATCAGGGTGAGCGAAAGCCCATTGAATTGAACGGTGGGTTCAGGCTGACCGGACATCCCCTTCAACCCTCGTCTTGCGCATCAAAAGCGCGGGAATGTCGCTGTCGCCGCCACACTGTTCGATGCGCCCTGCGACTGCAAAGCCATTGTTTTCATAAAATCTGATCGCCTGCCCGTTCTGCTCGTCCACCTCTAGAGAGACGACGCGCGCCTTGTTGTATTCAGCCAGTGCAAAATTCAGGAGCTTTTGCCCGACACCGCGCCGTTGCGCGTTTGGCAGAACATAAAGGCGCGATATCTTCACGTTCGCCGCATCAGGACATGCCAGCACATGGCCGACGATATCGCCATCAATCTCAGCCACGCCAAAGAGGGTGTCAGAACTCTCGATTTGAGCGCGGATTTTTTCGGGCGTATGCCAGCGCGCGATGATGTCGCGTACCTTCTCTTCGCCATGAATGGGAACGTAAGTGGTCAACCATGTCTCGACGATCACTTGGCGCGCGGCATCAACCTCGCCTACTTCGGCCTTGCGAACCTCGACCACTGCCATCACTCGATGCCGATTTTGGACCGGAGTAATTCGTTCACTGCCTGCGGGTTGGCTTTGCCGCCCGTCGATTTCATCACCTGTCCGACGAACCAG
>JBCBTO010000161.1:0-4840 GCA_039818625.1 Pseudomonadota bacterium | reverse complement strand
ATCTTTGGGTTGTGCCGCTGAAATTGCCTATTGCGTGTTGATCTCACTTGCCCCCACGGTAAGGTAAAACCCTTGCATATCCTTGTGAGTCCCGCCTCAACGCCATATTTTTTCCGGTCATTTCGCCATGCAAACAGCCCCGCCCTCCGCCAATCCGTCCGACAACCTGCACCTTTTGAAGGTCCACCAATTGCTAAACGCGATGGACAGCGGCGAAGTCAGTTCGGTGGATGCGGTCAAAGGATGTATCGAGCGGATCAATGCGCGCGAGGGGGACGTTCGCGCCTTTGCTCATTTTGACCCCGAATACGCACTCGAACAGGCAGCAAGGCTTGATGCCATGCGCGCCCATGGTGTTGTGCTCGGGCCTTTGCACGGAATTCCGGTCGCGGTCAAAGACATTATAGACACATGCGACATGCCGACCGAAAACGGTCTTCTGGCCGATGCTGGCCGCATGTCCGACAGGGACGCGGATGTTGTCCGTAGGCTGCGGGCGGCCGGTGCTGTCATATTGGGTAAAACCGTGACGACGGAGGCGGCATTTTATGCACCATCCAAAACGCGCAATCCCAATGGTCTCGACCACACGCCGGGCGGCTCGTCCGCTGGGTCGGCTGCCGCCGTCGCCGATTTCATGGTTCCACTTGCCATAGGCACACAAACCAACGGATCAGTCATCCGCCCGGCGTCATTCTGCGGTGTTCTCGGTTTCAAACCAACTTATGGTAGTATTTCGACAAACGGTATCCTGCCGCTATCATCGTCTCTCGATCAGGTCGGTGTGTTTGGCCGCTGTGTTCGCGACATCGCGTTGCTCGCAGACGCGCTGACATCATCAACGTTCGAGCCCGGTCAAAGCTACAGCGCCGATTTAGAGAAAGACCTGATCACAGCACCGGTGTTGGCATTTGTACCAGCGCCGAACTGGGCCGATGCTCCTGACTATGCGATCAGTGCGTTCGCGTCCTTGTGCGATCATTTTGACAATCTCATTGAACACGCCCCCCTGGTTGCCAACGGTCCTGAAGGTCTTGCGATGCACAAAGCCGTCATGGCCGCCGAAATGGCGCGCAATCTTGCGCACTATACTGACGATGGGCCTGATGTATCCGAACATTTGCGTGCCATTGTTGAGGACGGGCGTCGCGTCTCTGCCATCGATTATCTCACCGCTCTTTCGTGGCGCGATGAGATGCGGGCGACGATCAGCACCGTGCTTGATCAATATGATGCGATTCTGACGCCCTCCTCACACGGCGAAGCGCCGAAGACGCTTGACCAGACCGGTGATCCCTCCGCCAGCACTTTGTGGACGTTCCTGGGTTTTCCTGCCATTTCGCTGCCGATGCTCGTCGGCAGTTCGGGCATGCCGATGGGTGTGCAGCTTGTCGGTCGTCCTGGTGATGGCGGTCATCTCCTGCGTATTGCGCGGTGGTTGCGACGCACATCCCGCGACAGTGAGTGACCTGTGTGGGGCCAATGCCCGTTTCTTCAGCTGTTCAACGGTGCCAAATCAGCATAGCTTATGGCGCGTTACGTGCGATGGGGACCTTTGATGATGGCACACGCTTTCAAACCGATCACGCCTGAGGGGCTTCATCCGCCCTTTTCCAACTACAATCACGCCATCTCGATCCCAGCCGGTGCTCGGCTGCTCGTGTGTTCTGGGCAGCTTGGCATCTCACAGAGCGGCGATGTCCCTGTCGATGGTCTCGAACAGGTGCGGCTTTGTTTTGAAAACATCCGTGCGATCCTCGAAGCCGATGACATGGATTTCGGGGATGTTGTGCGATTGAACGCCTGTGTCACTGACCGGGAAATCTGGGCGGATTACATGGCGGTTCGCGACGAATACACCCGTGATCCGCGGCCGGCTTCCACCTTGATGATGGTGTCCGGTTTCACACGGGAAGAGTTTCGCATAGAGATCGAGGCGTTGGCCGCCAAGGTGGACGGATGAGGCTTTGGATCAAGAACCCGATTGCCATCCTGGCGGATGGCGCGGATGACGGCGTCGTCATTGAAGACAGCCGTATTGTGGAACTCGTCGCGACGGGTGAGATGCCTGAGGTCGATGAGACCTTTGATGCGTCCAACCACGTTGTCATTCCAGGCCTCATCAACACACATCACCATTTTTTCCAGACGATGACCCGCGCCCATCCATCGGCGATCAACAAGGAATTGTTTCCTTGGTTGCAGGCGCTTTATCCAATCTGGACGAAAAATGTGAATCCGGAGACGTTCCGGATGGCGACGCGGCTCGCCCTGACTGAGCTTTTGATGTCTGGTTGCACTTGCGCGTCCGACCATCATTATCTTTATCCGGCTGGCATTGAAGATGCGATGGATGTGCAGGCGGAAGAGGCGCTCGCGCTCGGCATCCGCATGACGTTGACGCGCGGGTCCATGAATCTTAGCGAGAAAGATGGCGGCCTGCCGCCCGACGGCGCGGTGCAGGATGAGGACGTGATTCTCGCCGATTGTGAGCGCATTTTGGGTCGGTATCACGACCGCAGCGAGGGCGCGATGTTACAAGTTGCCCTTGCCCCTTGCGCGCCCTTCACCAACACCAAAAGCCTGATGCGCGCGACGATGGATCTCGCGCATAAGCACGATTGCACCTGCCACACCCATCTCGGCGAGACTTTTGACGAGAACGACTTCTGCGTTGAGAAGTTCGGGTATCGTCCTGTGGATTACCTCGAAGATGTCGGGTGGATGAATGAGCGCGTGTGGCTCGCGCACGGCATTCACTTCAATGATGATGAGGTTGCGCGCCTCGGCAAAGCCCATGTCGGTGTCTGTCATTGCCCGACGTCGAACATGACGCTCGCGTCTGGTCAGTGCCGCACCAAGGAACTTGAGGATGCGGGCGCGCGGATTGGTCTTGGTGTCGACGGCTCAGCGTCGAATGACAATTCCAACCTTATGGAAAGCCTGCGCCACGCGTTGATGGTCAACCGACTCACCTATGATACTGTGCGCGTGACGCATCACGATGTCTATCGCTGGGCGACGGAGGGGTCGGCCGCCTGTCTTAATCGCGAAGACATCGGCAAGATTGCGGTCGGCAAACAGGCCGATCTTGCCTTTTATACACTCGATGAACTGCGCTTTTCCGGCGCCCATGATCCGCTCGCGGCACTCGTTTTGTGCGGCGCGCATTCGGCTGATCGTGTGATGGTTGCCGGTGATTGGAAAGTGATCGACGGCAACCCTGTGCATCAGGATGTTGAACGGCTGCGGTATGAGCATGGCGAGGCGGCCAAACGCTTTCTCGAAAGCCTTTGATGGGTTCTCCGGTCGCAGGTTGGGCCTCTGTTCTTAGCCTGGATTTCTCTCGGTTACAGCCTCAGCCAGCCCGCTGCGTCTTCAAGTGTCGCCCATGTGACGGGCCCGACCACACCATCGTCGCGAATGCCGTGGTCTCTTTGGAACCGGCAGACTGCGCCGCGGGTGGTGTTGCCGAATACGCCATCAATCGTAAGATCGAAGCCTTCTTTGGTCAGTCGCGCCTGAAGGCGCTTGACGGCGGGACCTTTGTCTCCGCTCGCAAGCTCGCGTGCCTGACGACGTCGTCCCGCCGGCGCTTTGGTGGTGTGTTTTTCTGACATATCTTATTGTTTGTCAGGCCGCATGCCATGATCATAACTTCAATTTTATTAGCTGAGTATCAAATCGCCGCGATATGCCCTTTAAATTGATTTCAAAGAGGAAACGAAATGATCGACCGGTTGCCGAAGCGACGCTGGCAAGACATGAAAACCACGGACTTTCAGGGGGCGGCGGTCGTCGACTGGATTGCTGTTCTTCCCGTCGCCGCGATTGAACAGCATGGTCCCCACCTGCCGGTCGGCACGGATACCATTATTGGCGAAGGAATGATTGATGCAGCTCTTTCGGTGATGCCGGACGCATTGCCCGTCAGCGTTCTTCCAATCCAGCAGATTGGTAAATCGAATGAGCATATTTCATCGCCCGGTACACTCACCCATGACTGGCAGACGGTCATTCAGGCTTGGATTGAGATCGGTGAAAGCGTGAACCGCGCGGGCTTGAAGAAGATGATTATCATCAATTCCCATGGCGGTAACGTTTCGCTCATTGATATTGTTGCGCGGGAGTTACGCGTACGCCATGAGATGCTTGTGGTTGCCACGAGTTGGGCTCGGTTTGGCGTGCCAGATGCGCTCGTCGATCAGACCGAACAAACCTATGGTATTCATGGCGGCGACGACGAGACATCGATGATGCTGCATCTGAGGCCCGATCTTGTCGATATGTCGAACGCCAAGGATTTCCGCTCCACTCAACTCGACTTTCTTGGCGAGTTCAAACAGCTTCGGGCGCATGGCCCGGTGCCGTTTGGCTGGAAAGCGCAAGATCTCAATGTCGAGGGCACAGTTGGCAATGCGGCGGAGGCGACGGCAGAGAAGGGCGAGCTACGCATTCAGCATCAGGCTGCTGCATTTGTAGATCTTTGTCATGACGTGCATGCTTTCGATCTCGACAGGCTTTGGAAACCGGCCTAACGAGAGGACGTTCTTTTCATTCACCTTGTTCACCCCCGGGGGAGACGATGGACGACACAGTTAACGCCTTTATGGACCATCCCTTTGTTGAGGTACCACACGCGGATGATGGACCGCTCAAGGGTTTGACGCTCGCCGTCAAAGATATTTTCGACGTCGCGGGGTATAAGACCGGATGCGGGTCACCGGAGAAGATGGCGGCCGCTGAGGTCGCGCGGCAGACATGTTCGGCAGTTCAAAAGATGTGTGATGCGGGCGCGCGCATTGTCGGCAAGACCACGACCGAGGAACTCGCCTTCAGC
>JBCBTO010000160.1:0-4844 GCA_039818625.1 Pseudomonadota bacterium | reverse complement strand
CCCGAACCCGAACCCGAACCCGAACCCGAACCGCGAGAACAGAAGCTTTCCTGGTTCCAGCGTCTCAAAAGCGGCCTATCGAAATCCTCCTCTGCACTGACTGAAAACATCACGGCGATTTTTACCAAGCGCAAGCTTGATGATGACACGCTGCAGGACCTTGAGGATGTGCTCATACAGGCCGATCTTGGCATTGAGACCGCTATGTCGATCACCGAGACGCTTTCCGACACGCGCTATGGCAAGGATATTTCCGACGAAGAAATCCGCGCTGTCCTCGCCGAGGAGGTTGAAAAGGTTCTGGCTCCCGTTGCAATCCCGCTTGAACTCGACCTTGATCATCGGCCTCATGTGATCCTCGTGGTCGGCGTGAACGGCACGGGCAAGACGACCACAATCGGCAAGCTTGCTGCCAAACTCACGCGGGAGGGGGCGTCTGTCATGCTCGCCGCTGGCGATACGTTCCGGGCGGCGGCGGTCGAACAGCTCAAGATCTGGGGTGAGCGCGTTGGCGCGCCGGTGGTCGCGCGCGATATCGGGGCGGACGCCGCAGGGCTCGCCTTTGATGCGATTTCGGCAGCGCGTGAGGCCGAGAGCGATATTCTCATGATCGACACCGCCGGGCGCCTGCAAAACCGCGCGGAGCTCATGGCGGAACTCGAAAAGGTCATCCGCGTCATCAAGAAACAGGATAAGACCGCGCCGCATACGGTGCTTTTGACACTCGATGCGACGACCGGACAAAACGCCCTGCAGCAGGTTGAAATTTTCAAGGAGAAGGCCGGCGTCAACGGGCTCGTCATGACCAAGCTCGACGGCACCGCGCGCGGCGGGATCATGGTCGCGATTGCCGCGAAGCACAAACTGCCCGTTTATTTTGCGGGTGTTGGCGAAGGGATCGATGATCTCGAACCCTTCGAGGCGGATGAATTTGCGAAAGCGATTGCGGGCCTTGCTTAAAGGCTAACCAGCCGAAGCTCTGGAAATGTCGATCCCGAACGCATGAAGTGCGCTGATCCAGTCGGCCGTTGTGCCGCGCAGATGGCTGCGATGCGGCGTCCAGAAGGTCACCATGTGAAGCCGGTCGCTACCATTGTAAACGCTCAGTTCGTGGTAAGAGCGGTCGACGATGTCATCCGCATCCGTGTCGACCACGGTGGTTCGCACCTTGATGCGGGCCTTGCCCCAGGAACAATTCAGCGGTTCATAGCCTTCATTGACATCACACACGGTTGCAAAGCGCACGAAGCCGCGGCGCGCACCGATGCGCGGTGAGGCATTGGCCCGGCCCAAAACGTGAAGCTTCGCCGTCCGGGAGATGGAAATATCGTCCACGGTCTCCAGTTCGCCGACAATGTCGGCGGAGAACAAGGGATCGTCCCTCACGCCGACATGCGGTTCATTCTTGTCGACGCCGATTGTGATGATCATCATCGCGTGGTTTTCACCGCCGCAGTCGAGCAGTCCATGGGTGAAGCCGCGGTTTATCGTATGGAGTGACGGGCCGCGTTGAGCATTCCCGTTGGCATCGGGCACCAGGAAACTGCAGGCGTGCGCCTCGCGTGGGCTCAGTGTCAAAATGCTGCTGAGGAGGATAATAATCGCGGCGAGCATCAGCGCCGGGCGATTGGGTGTGTTGGTCTTAGCCGCAGTCCAATGGGATTTCATGTCAACCTCGCTTTCCCGAGTTTGATTCCTCCCAACAAAATATTAGACCTTAGTCTAAAGGCTGAAAGTAAAAAATTTGTGCTTTCCCCATGCAAAAGGTCATCAGTTGCCTGAAAACCAGGCGTTTTGCTGTCACCATGGTGGAAAGGCAGCGGATCGCGCCCCATATCACGAGCAGTGGAAAAACGAGAGAGCGTGCCTTTGTCCGACGAAGCGATCGTATCTGAAAAGAAAGAAATGAATCCGGTTTTGAAGATGGCGCTCGAACTTGGGCCGTTGATCGTCTTCTTCTTCACAAATTCCCGGGGGAAGGAACTTGCCGAGTCTTATCCGGCGTTGAATGCGCTTGGGGGTCCGATTTTTATCGCCACAGCAGCGTTCATGGTCGCGATGGCGATTTCCCTCATCCTGTCTTATGCAATTGCGCGAAAAATCCCGGTTATGCCGCTCATTTCCGGCGTTGTTGTCTTCGTCATGGGGGGGCTGACGCTCTACCTCCAGGACGACACGTTCATTAAAGTGAAGCCGACGATCGTGAATGTCTTCTTCGGTGCATCGCTTTTTGTCGGCCTCGCTTTCGGAAAGTCGCTGCTCCAATACATTTTTGATGATGCCTTCAAGATCACGGATAAGGGTTGGACAATTCTGACTTATCGGTGGGCGATTTTCTTCCTTTTCCTCGCGGTTTTGAACGAGGTCGTCTGGCGGTCGTTCTCGACGGATTTCTGGGTCGCCTTCAAGGTCTGGGGCGTGATGCCGATCACGATGGTGTTTGCCGTCTTCCAGATGCAGGTGGTGCTCAAACATCCGCTGGAAGAAAAGCCGGAGCCTGCTGAGTGAACCCGGCCTAGGTTGGGTTCTTGAAGGGGCCGACGGCGTCGCCAGCTTCCGTGCGACGGTCGTGGTCGAGCGCCCAAAGGACCGATGGGAAGGCGATGTCTGCCCACGGGATGTCCGCCCAGTCAAATAAAGACACTTCGAGGCTTTCTGGCCCGGCAGCGAAATGGTCACGTGCCAGACGGGCGCGATAGATCAGTTGAACCTGTGAAATGCGCTCTATCGCGTAAACGGCGAGGAGGCTGTCGATGATGAGGTCGGCTTCCGCTTCTTCCAGTGCCTCGCGCTTTGCCCCATCCTCTGGTGTTTCATTGAGTTCCATATAACCCGCTGGTAGGGTCCAGAAACCTTTGCGCGGTTCGATGGCGCGCCGGCAGAGCAGGATCTTGCCTTGATGGCGCACCACGGAACCGACGACGATTTTCGGGTTTACGTAATTTACGAAGCCGCAGGTCGCGCAGACATCGCGCTCAACATTGTCGCCATCAGGTATTTTCTTCACGAACGGATTGTCAGCCATGACGCTTGATATAGCGTGGTGATCCCGCAGGGGTATGGTTGCAACTGGTTCACCGCGCATAGGTGAGGGGCAGTGCAGTCGTTTCCTTGATTTCCTGCATCACGAAACTTGCCGAGACATCTGCGAGTTTGATTTTTCGGATCAGGCGCTGATAAAGCGCGTCATAAGCGGGAACATCTGGCACGCGGGCGTGGATGAGGTAGTCGAGATCGCCCGCCGTGCGATAAACGCCAAGGATTTCCGGGATTTGGCGGGTTTCGCGGGCGAAGGTTTCAAGCCATGCGGGATCATGGTCGTTGGTGCGAAGCGCGATGAAAACGCTCAGGCCCAGATTGATTTTCTCCGGGTCAACGAGCGCAACCCGGGCTTTCAGATATCCGGCGTCTTCGAGCTTTTTGATGCGGTTCCAGCACGCGTTGCGCGATAAGCCGATGCGTTCGCCCAACTTCTCCAGGCTCTCGCCTGCATCGCGTTGCACTTCGCCCAAGAGGCGGCGGTCTAAATCATCCAGTGTCACTTGTTTTGCCTTATCATGGGAAATAATCCCATATATACTGCATTTTCGGTGTTAGAATGGGAAGACTGTGATCTGATTTTCGATATATTTCTCACAACGGACTGAGAAAGGTATCACTATGTTTGCACGGCTTTTTATCCATCATCCGGCGAAGGTCGGTGAGAGTTATTTTGAACACATGGCCTTTGCCGGGTGGTTTGCGTTCAAACTGGCGCAGGCTTCGCTCGCCGCGCTTGTTCATGCATTGGTCCCGGGTCTTTGTGAAAAAACAGCCAGCACAATCATTGCCGAGCTCTACGGTCGGACCCAAGGTCGCACGTGATGATTTTAGACACCATCGAGAATTGAACAAAGGGCGTAGTTTCGTCCTATGGCGCGGTGCAGAAAAGTCAACTATAACGCCCGCATCATCACTAAGGCACGTTCACCGGTCGTTACTTGACCACACCGGAACCATGCGCAGCGTTGCTGCCCGTGCCGACACTCAGGCGGAGGACCACGCATGGCCCAATCTCTCGACAGTTTCAAATGTAAGACAACGCTCAGCGTCAACGGCAACGATTACACCTATTACTCTCTGCCGGAAGCCGAGAAGAACGGGTTGGAAGGTATTTCCAAGCTGCCGTTTTCATTGAAGGTCGTGCTTGAGAACCTGCTCAGGTTTGAAGACGGACGCACGGTGACCGCTGAAGACATCAAGGCGTGTGCCGATTGGTTGGAAGAGCAAAAATCCACTCACGAGATCGCGTACCGCCCGGCGCGCGTTCTGATGCAGGACTTCACCGGCGTTCCCGCCGTCGTTGATCTCGCGGCCATGCGCGATGCGTCCGTGGCGCTCGGTGGCAACGCGCAACAGATCAACCCGCAGGTGCCGGTCGATCTCGTTATCGACCACTCGGTGATGGTCGATTATTACGGCACAGAAAATGCGTTTGAGAAAAACGTGGACCGCGAATATGAGCGGAATGGCGAGCGTTATACGTTCCTGCGCTGGGGTCAGGAAGCGTTTGACAATTTCCGCGTTGTGCCGCCTGGAACCGGTATCTGCCACCAGGTAAACCTTGAATATCTTGCCCAGACCGTCTGGACGAAAGAGGTTGATGGCGAAACCATCGCTTATCCCGACACGCTCGTTGGTACGGACAGCCACACCACCATGGTGAACGGTCTCGCGGTTCTCGGCTGGGGTGTTGGCGGCATCGAGGCCGAAGCTGCGATGCTCGGTCAACCGATTTCCATGCTGATCCCGGAAGTGGTCGGTTTCAAGCTGACCGGTGAAATGTCAGAAGGCATCACCGCGAC
>JBCBTO010000159.1:0-4988 GCA_039818625.1 Pseudomonadota bacterium | reverse complement strand
AAATTCCGCTGATAGGCGCATATTAACGTTGTTCAAGTTTTATAAAGCACAGATCAACACATCCAAGTCTTATGGTTTTTCTGAATTAAAAAGGGGAAATTCGATGTTTAGAAAATTTAGTATCGTAGCAGCCGCCGCGGTCTTTGCATTGACTGCTCAGACAGCGACTGCGGGAAGCTGGATGGCTGGCAAAAGCGCAGCACTCAATGACAATCACGGTACAGCTCTCATCATGGTCCATTCCAAACGGTGCAAGTTCATCGACGAAAATGGCAACACATATAAGGATCATTGCCCGCATGGCTTCCGCAAGGGAGATCGCAAGAAGCGGGCGGGTATTGGTGCAGCAGTCGGAGCGGGTGTGGGCGCCGTCATCGGCGGGATTGCCGGCGGTGGACGCGGCGCTGCAATCGGAGCGGCATCTGGCGCGGGCGCAGGCGCGCTAGCGGGTGCTGCATCAGCCAAGAAAAAATGCCGCTACAAAGACGAGTACGGCCGGACATTCATTGCGAAGTGCTAACAGCACATAGGATACGATCAAACTCTCGACGTTGATGAACCCGACATTCAGCGGCAGTTCAGGCCGGATGACTAGGATGAAACCAGTCAAACGGTATCAACGTCGACGAGGACAAGGTCATGTTCAAGAAAATCGGAACACTCGCAGTCGCCGGGACACTCTTTGCAACCGCATACACAACGCAAGCGGGTGCATTCGGGTTTCATAACGAAGCGTATAGCGATGCGGCGTCACAGAACCCGGCAATCGTTCAGGTTCATTCAAAAAGATGCCGTTTGGTTGATGAGGATGGATACCGGTATATCGGACATTGTCCGCACAGATATAAAAGCAGCAACCGGTATGACCACGCTTACGAAAACGACCGGTCTTACAAATACCAGCGCTCCAACGTCCACTATAAGAAAAGAAAGAGCCGCGGTGAACGTGCGGCCATTGGTGGTCTCGTCGGCGCCGGTATCGGAGCAATTATCGGGGGTGCCAAAGGCGGCAAGCGCGGCGCGGGTATCGGCGCGCTGTCTGGCGGTGCACTCGGCGCTGCAATTGGAGCGGCCAGCAAACGCAAACAGCGGTGTTATGGTTATGACGAGTATGGACGTCGTTATGTGACTCACTGTCGATAGACAGACTTTCGCGAAAGAAGCCCGCCCTCACAATGAGGGCGGCTTCGTCATTCAGCGCTTACGCGGCGATTGAACATCCCAGCGGTTGAGACCGACATCATCAAGGATGCGATCCGAAAGAGAGCGAATGATTTTTTCCCGCTGACGGCGCAGTCGCCACGCCTGAATACTTTTCATAATATGCATAATCTGTCTCCATATGCCTTAGTTGTAGGCGTGTAGTGACTGATATCTAGGCAGTTCTGGTAGCCACTGCCAATGAGATTTCCCCGCATCAGCCATGCATTTTTGCACGAGCAGAAATGAACTACGGGCCCCCTTTTTCACCATTTTGCAAGTTGCGGAGACAGCGCAAGCGTGGTTAGTCGAACGTGCCACGCAAAGCGCCATTGGACCCATCCCATGCCTTCCAACCTTTCGCAAAAACAGATCGTCCTAACCGGGGCGACCGACGGCATCGGGCTTGCGACGGCGTGGAAACTGGAAGAATGCGGAGCCAATGTTCTGGCAGTCGGTAGACGCACACCCGACACGGTCGCCCTCCCCCCAAAGGCGCATTACTTACAGGTGGACCTGAGCGACGCGGACGCCCATGAAGCGGTGACCCGGCATCTGGCAAACACCGGCTGGACAGAAGTGCATCACCTCATCCACAACGCAGGCCTTGGCTATGTTGGTCCAATTGAGAGGCAAACAGCAGATGACCTTGACGACCTCATCACCGTCAATCTCACAGCACCAATCGCCCTGACCACGGCGCTCTTCCCGCATCTTGAACGCGCGGGCGGGTCGGTCTGTTTCGTCGGATCGACGATTGCAAACCGGACAACACCGAACTTTGCGGCCTATTCGGCGACGAAAACAGCGCTTTCTGACCTCGCCCAAAACCTCGATACCGAGTGGCGGGGAAAAGTGCGCGTACAGGAGGTCAATCCCGGCCCGACCCGTACGAATTTCCACGCCAAAGCGGGCTTTGAAAATCCTCCCCTCGCCTCGCTTTTTATGACACAGGAAGAGGTCGCAGATGGCATTATCAAATGCCTTGAGACCGGCGCACGCATCAAAAACTATGGCATGATTTCGCTGGCAGTCCATGCGATCCGGCGCAGACTTCGGAGACACCAGCCATGACCGTACTCATAACGGGTGCTGCCCGAGGTCTCGGCGCAAGCCTTGCTCAACAAGCTCTGGAGCGCGGGCGAACCGTCTTAGGGATCGACCGGGACTGGGAAAACGCTGAAGCGGTCTCTGACAACGGCATACATCGCATAACCTGTGATCTCACCGACCTTGCAGCTGTCTCGCAGCTGAGCGAAGAGCTCAAATCACATGCACCATTCGAAACCGTCATTCACAATGCCGCCATCAGCGCAACTGGCCCGTTCGAAACCATCCCGCCGGACGCCCACAAGCGATTGATCGACGTCAATGTCAAAGCACCGATGCTGCTCACGCAGGACGTCGTAAAAAGCAAGATGATGGCAAATCGGGGAACGCTGGTTTTCATGGCCTCTCTGTCGGTCGCAATAGGCTACCCGGGTGCGGCGTCCTATGCCGCATCGAAAGCCGCACTCGCCAATTACGCAAAAAGCCTGCGCCGCGCCCTTGGTCCTCAAAAAATCGCGGTCCTTACAGTCTTCCCAGGCCCCTTGAAAACGGATCAGGCCGCCCGGCACGCCCCGGCAGGCGCGGATGAGGAAAAACGCATGAGCCCTGACTTTGCGGCCAGCGAAATCTGGTATGCGATCAAAGCTGGCAAGAAAACCCTCACACCTGGCGTTCAAAATCAGGCCTTTAGCACCCTTGGAAAGATCGCGCCCGGTATGATGAGCCGCGCCATGCGAAAAATCATTTATGAAAAATTAGATCGATCGATTTATTGACCGATCTCATCGATTTTCAAAACCACAGGTCCTGCCAATGACACATGCTCCCGTTGACCGCGAAGAATTTCTCGCCCTCGCCCTCAAGCTCGCCGATCAAGCGGGAGAGAAGATCATGGAGATATACGCGACCGATTTCGACGTTGAAGTCAAAGGCGATGAATCCCCCGTGACACTGGCTGACACGGCCGCTGAAACGATCATCCTTGCCGGATTGAAAACCGCCTATCCTGACTTGCCCGTCGTCGCGGAAGAAGAAGCGGCTGCCGGGCGCATCCCCAAAATCGGCAATCAGTTTGTCCTTGTCGACCCGCTTGACGGGACCCGCGAGTTCACAGGCCGCAAGGGCGCATTCACCGTCAACATCGCCCTCGTCGAGGATACGATGCCGGTCGCAGGCGTCGTCCATGCACCAGCCATGGAGAGAACCTTTGGCGGCGTAACGCTCAAAAACGGCCCAAACACTGCGTTCGAAGTGAAAGACGGCAGGAGAACCGACATCGCGGTGCGCAATTCGGACCCTGACAACCTGACAGCCGTTGCCTCCCGCTCCCACCGCGACGAAAAAACCGACGCGTTTTTGATGGATGCGGGCGTGAAAGACACGGTGTCCATCGGCTCATCTCTTAAGTTTTGCCTCGTGGCGGCGGGCGAAGCGGATCTCTATCCGCGCTTCGGGCGCACGATGGAATGGGATACGGCGGCCGGTCACGCCGTCCTGTCGGCAGCGGGCGGATCGGTCTGTAACGAGGATGGATCACCATTCGCCTACGGAAAACGTGATCAACCCCATGATAGTGATTTTGCAAATCCGGGTTTCATCGCGCGCGGTGGTTAGGTAGTCTTCGAAGGCAGGGCTGCTTCCACAAGGGAGATGAACCATGCGTCAGCTTACGCTCGTCCTGCCGATCCTGTTATGTCCAATTGCCACTGAAAACACCCATGCGGGTGAGCGAACTTGTACGCCAAGCGAACGCGCTGCGATCCTAAAACCTGCGACATCTGGCAAGGACACGGTCCATGTGAAATGCTCCCTGACGTTGAAAGCGTCAGACAGTATTTCAAAAGGGCTTCTGTTTCTCGGGCCTGCGTCATCCAACACGACCCTGAATTGCAACGGCGCGACGATTGCGAGCCCGCGCATTGCTCGCCCCTTCAACAAACCGATCATCCATTTCAAGTCGAAAGTCGAGACGATCGATGGCCAAAAGACATGGGCCCGGCCAGAAAATGTGACGGTGAAAAACTGCAAGATTATCGGCTCCATTCGCTCAACCGGCATGGCGCTCAACGGCGAAGGCACGGACCTGCGCACATCATCGCGCAGGCCAGGACATATTGGGCGCGCCCAAGCGGCGGCACCGCACGCAATCAGGCTGTCGAACCTTGATCTTGTCGGCATCGGCACAATCCCGCTTTATGTCGGCCCAGGCACGACAGCCCTCACCCTGGAAAACTCCAGGATCACGGGTCGATCAAACAGCGTCGGCATCTATCTTGATGCCGAATCCGATAAAAACGTTTTCAGGAACAACAAGATCGCCGTCGACGCGATGCGTGAACAGATGGCAGTCGACGGATCGGCAAACAATCAGATCACCAACAATCGTTTTTCCAATTTGAGCCGCGGCGGCATTTATCTTTATCGCAATTGCGGCGAAGGCGGAACGGTCCGTCACCAGCCTCCGGAACGAAACCGGATTGAAGGAAACCATTTCTTTTATCGGAAATTCAAAGGCTTCGGCCTCGCATGGCAGTCAATTGCCGCCAACAAGAGCCTCCGCGTACCCGCCATTTGGCTTGGCTCCAGAAGCGGATTTCGTCCCTATTGCAGCGCAGACGGTGGATACAATGTGGGAAGCAGCATCAGCAACAAGAATTTCGCGCGCTTCAATCGGGTGATCAACAACCGCATCGTCAAACTGAAAGCATCGCGCATGATCATCGACGACGACAAGAACA
>JBCBTO010000158.1:0-5002 GCA_039818625.1 Pseudomonadota bacterium | reverse complement strand
GTCCGCCGAGTGTCCCGAATATGAAGTGCATGAGAAACTGGCAAGCGCCGTCGGCAATAAGATAGCCAACGACAAGGCGGCCGAGAACGAGATCGCCAGCGCGTGGGCGAGCGAGAAAGAGCGCAAGCACGCCGAACTCGTCACCCGTCTCGCGATGGAGGGAGATCGTCTTCAACGCCTGAAGGATCGGGGTCTTGGCGCGAGCAAACACACCAAAAAGCGCATTGCTAAGATCAGCGACCAGCTCCTCGCGCTGGGCTACAGCGCCACGGGTGGCGAAGCGTTCTTCGCTGACAATGCGCCGACAGGTGAAAACGCACCGAGACCGGTGGCGCGCCCCGGTCCACGCGTTGTTCACACCGCATCGGTTGAGCCAGCGGAAAACGCGTCATCTAGCGTCTTTGGCGGCGGTGCCACCACGGCTTTGAACAGCGTGAAGAACGTCGGCAGCCGCTTCACCCGCCTGTTTGGCGAGTAAGCATCCCTAAGCTGCCTGTTTGCCGAGTACCGCGGCGATCCGCGGCCAGAACAATTCCACGAAGACACAACTTGTGACGAGCACGATTGCAAGTGCTTCGAGCGCGCTGATCGGCTGCGACAGGATAAAAACCGCGAGCACGGCGGCGATCACCGGCTTCAGGAAGAAGAGATAAGACGCACGCGTGATGTCCGGCGCGGCGGCGAGCCCACCAAACCAAAGGATTTGCGTGATTGTCGTGTTCCAAAGCGCGAGTACCAAAATCCATATGCCGGGATTGACGCCTGCCGTCACCTCCGTGCCAGGGCGGTCGAAGAGGGTGGTTGGATTCACCCAGATGTTCCAGAAGATACCAACCGCGATCCAAAGCCCGACGCCTCCGATGGCAAGCGACACGGCTGTGGTCGGAAGCGCGCCGTGTTTTGTGATGATCGGTTTCACGAGCACGGAGTAGGCCGATCCAAAGGCTGCGCAGAAAACCGCGAGCGCCACCCCAAACAGCGAATTGCTGTCGCCCGAGAGTTCGCCGAGATAACCGTCCGTCAGCATCACAACGATGCCGAGGATCGCGAGCGTGCCGGTGATGATCTTCACCGTTGTAAATGGTTGCTTGTTGATGATGAGATTGGACAGGCCGACGAAGATCGGGATCGTCGTCACAACGGTTGCCACTTGAATGACGCTCGCAAAATCGAGCGCCCAGTGAAATGCGAGATAGGTTGCCGAGACGCCGATAAGCGACAGCATGATGAAGTAAAGCCCACCGTCCTTGAGTGGCGCGATTAGGTTGCGCGTTGAGGGGATCAAAAGTGCCCAGACGACGAGACCCGCAGCGCCGATCACATAGCGCCAAACGGAAACCTCTGGCCCGGATATGCCGGAAAGTACTGCGAAAAACTCAGAGGAGGCGTGCCCGCACACACCAATGAAGGTCGCAAGATAGGCGTAGCGCGCGGAAACCTGCATCAGACTTTGGCCTCGATCTCGCGCCCGAAGGTCAAAAGGCTCGCGGCCAGTTTCTGAGGCCGCTCTTGCGGCAGGAGATGGCCTGCGTCGTCCCATGTCTCTCGCCGTGCATCGGGAAGCAGAGCATAGAGCCGGTCCACGACCTCTGCATCATAAAAAACCCGATCATGCAGGCCGGTGACGACCAGCGTCGGAAGTGTCAAGGCCGAATAGTCGATTTCCCAGTCGGCGGCACCTGCATGTTGCATGAGGTTCGCGTGGCCGTGCGCTGGGTCGAGCGGCGCGTACTCGCCTTTCAGGAAATTTGGGCGTGCGGCCTGAGCAAACTCGGGGTTCACGAGGAGCGGAAAGATCGCATCGAGGAAAAGCGGCACGCCACCTGCGCCCACCACCATGGGCATTGCATCGTTCACCCACGAAAGGCGCGGGCCGATTTCCCGCAATGTGTTGAGGAGGACGAGGCCATCCGCCTTCAACCCATTGAACCAGGCATGAGCTGCGAAAAGCCCACCGATCGAAAGCCCTACCAGAATGATGCGGCCAGGGTTGATGTGTTCGACCAGCGCCGTCAGGTCTGAAACGATGAGATCGGGCGCGAGCGCGGTCTCAGGCGTGAACTCCGACCCGTCCTGCCCGCGAAAGTTATAGCTGAGCGTGCCGAATCCTTCCGCGCGCAAAGTGGGCGCGACCACGGCCTCCCACGCTTGCGTGTTCCCGGTCAGCGCGTTGACGAAAACGAACGTCGGCGCACCGTCGCGTTCTGGTGCGTGATGCTCATAGTAAAGACTGTTGCCCGCGCTAACGTCGTAGACCGCCATCAAGTTCTCCCATCACCGAATGCGTCATCAAGGCTCTTTGAATAAGGGCGTCAGCCATCGGGCGCAAGCACCATGATGACGAGACCGATTACGGTGATCATCGCACCCGCAAAGATGCTCAGCGATGCCCAGCCGTGGCCGAGCAGCCCTTCGAGGAGGATGACAAATGTAGGTGTCAGATAAGAATAGGCCATGAATTTCGAGGCGGGCAGCCGCATCGATGCGTATTGCACGAGGAAAAACGTGATCGCCGTGGTGAAAATCGCAAGATAGACAATCGCGATCCAGACAATGGCGGGAAGTGCCATCCAGTCGGTCGACAAAATAGTGTTAAAGCCGAAAATGACGATACAAAAGGTCGTCGCAGCCAATGTGTAAAGTGTGAAGATGAGAATTGGCTCGCCGCGATTAAGGCGTTTGACCATTGGCCCGTAGAGAGCGTGGCAGATGCAGCCAACGAAGAAAATCATCTCACCTTTGCCGATGTCAAAACCGAGCAGGGCTTGAAGATCGCCGCGAAAGATCACCCAGACAGCACCTGCCGCCGCGATGAGAAGGCTGGCCAGCACAATCGACCGGGTTATCTGTGCGAGCACAATCCAGCCGAACCCAGCG
The DNA here is from genome assembly GCA_039818625.1 of Pseudomonadota bacterium. Lineage (GTDB taxonomy): Bacteria > Pseudomonadota > Alphaproteobacteria > Rhizobiales > JACESI01 > JBCBTO01. The sequence continues at coordinate 2,125 of JBCBTO010000158.1, read as the reverse complement.
CTCATCAGCGGAATCAGTGTGAAGACAGCCCCCGTCGAAACGGGCGTCGAGAACCTGAGCGCTACGAACATCAAAATGAAATAACTCGCCATCAAACCGCCGAGGATCAGAAAGCGCCAGGGTGCCTCGGGCGGCGCGAGTGATCTTGGGGTTGTGATGATGAGAACGAGCGCCATCAGCACCGTTGCGAAGGCAAAGCGCACCGCGTTGAGAGCGGTCGATTCGATGTGGGGCGCTGCCATATGCCCAATCGAAAACGAACCTGCGATCAGCATGGCAAACAAAAGGCTCGCCAGATGGCCGAGCAGCTTCTGCCGACCAACGGCATGGCCGCTGTTTGTCGTCTCATGTCTGTGTGTTGCAGTCGCTATGGTCGCTACGCTTTCTGGCGATGTATTTTGACCGCCCTTCCGTAAAAGCGGCCTTCATGGAAAGCATAGCGATTTTTGCGGGCGATCACATCATCCAAACCAGACGTTCGGACGCCAAAGCTGTAGATAGGCTTTTTTCAAGGCTGAGTGCATGGCCGGATAGCGTTTGAGTGCCTGTCCGATCCGGCGGACACCGAACCAGTGCATACGCCCATTTGAAAATGTCAGTGACCGGTAGATCTCAATCACATTCGTTTTCGAGAAATCAAAATCGGCTTTGTCGAACGGCTTGAACGCGAAGAATGTGTTCTTGATGACCGTCTCACGGTCGAACAAGCCGAACTTTCGATAGTAGTTGACGAGGTTGTATGTGAGCTTGTGCTTCTGATCGACGAAAATGCCGCCATCGCGCCGTTTCAGATGAACATCGGGGTTATAGTCGTCGATGATAATGAGGCCGCCAGGTGTCAACTTGTTATAGAAACGCTCAAGATCCCGGTCCACAGCACCGTCTGCATCGATCATCAAGACGGAGATCGTGATATCGTCGGGGATTGCGTCGGCAACTTCATCAACATTGCCAACGAGCAGCGTGACATTCTTCTTGATGTCGAAATGTTCGAAGTTCTTTTGGATGATGGCGCGATTGTCTTCAACTGTGCCGAAGCGGGTCCTGCTCCCGCCCTGTAACCTATCGATCGTATATGTCTTCGCGTCATTGTCATGGCGCAATCGCCCAAGTGTCATGGCAATGGTCGCAGCGCCATGGGCGGTTCCCACCTCAACAACGTCACCTTCGGGAGCTTGCTGCACCAGATCATAGATCTTTCCGTAGACCTGCGCGCTCAACATTCCATTGGCATTTTTTCGAATAGTTTCAAAATGCGGTGTTGCGTGGTTCAAGTGTCTCGTCCCAATCGCTTATAAACTCAGTGTTCGCCCACTGTCAGTTTACATTCATCATGATTCGCAAAAGAACGACTATGGGGAATTGCCCGCAATGTCCCCAGATTCGTGTTCGAAGCCAAAATGAATTGTCAGAATAAAACGATCACACAATTGTGTGGCGAGAGCATGGACGGGTGTGGTCGCGGCTTTTATTCCGCTGCCTCGACCGACGATGGATTGTTCGGATGGGTTGTCCAGTTGCCGTAATCCGCCACCACTTTGTCGCCCGTCCGTTGATCGAGGGCACCGACCGCAAGCGGTTCCATCGTGATGCAGTTCTCAACGGGACAGACATTGACGCAGAGATTGCAGCCAACGCATTCCGCGTCGATTACCTCGAAATGCCGCCGGCCATCGACCATGGATGTGATCGCCTGATGGGACGTGTCCTCACACGCGATGTGGCACCGCCCGCATTTGATGCAGCTGTCCTGATTGATCCGCGCCTTGGTGACATAGTTGAGGTTGAGATACTGCCAGTCGGTGACGTTCGGCGTCGCGCGACCGATGACGTCATCAAGCGAGCGGTGGCCCTGCTCGTCCATCCAGTTCTCAAGGCCGGTGATCATCTCCTGCACGATCTTGAAGCCATAGGTCATGGCGGCGGTGCAGACCTGCACATTGCCAGCACCGAGGGCCAGGAATTCGGCAGCATCCCGCCAGGTCGTAACCCCGCCGATGCCGGAGATCGGAAGACCTGCCGTCTCGGGGTCGCGCGCGATCTGTGCTACCATATTGAGTGCGATGGGTTTGACCGCCGGGCCGCAATAGCCGCCGTGACTGCCTTTGCCGTCGATGGACGGCTC
>JBCBTO010000157.1:0-5011 GCA_039818625.1 Pseudomonadota bacterium | reverse complement strand
TCTTCGCTTCCATGGCTGCGCGGAAGGGTTCGAGTTGGCTGCGTTGCTTGTTGCGGTTTCCTGTGACGAGATAACCGATCCGTAAAACACCAACGCTGTCCCGCCAGTCTGCCGACTGAGCAGAAGCATCGCCCGGCGTCAAAACGCCTGCGAGGGTCGCCAGGCAAAGTGTTGCAAATAACCGACTCGAAAGTGCCATCCGCACACCTCAAAGGGTCTGGTTATACTCCCCGACACCATCGTTTTCGCGCAGCACGCCGTCCACAGTATGGAACATCTGTCGCATCCGTTCTTCGGAAACAGGGCTTTCGACCACGACGACCAATTCCGGCTTATTGGACGAGGCCCGCACGAGGCCCCATGTGCCATCTTCCGCAACAACGCGCACGCCGTTGACGGTCACGAGATCGACGATAGCTTGACCGTCGATCGTCTCGCCCGCCGCCTTCATCGCTTCGAAGCGCTTTACCACAGTGTCGACGACGCCATACTTCGTCTCATCATCACAATGGGGCGACATGGTTGGCGAGCCCCATGTCTTCGGCAGCGCCCGGCGCAGATCGGCCATCGTCTTGTCCGGGTTGCGGTCGAGCATGTCCAAAATCGCGATGGCTGAGACGAGCCCGTCGTCATAGCCCCGACCAATGGGTGCATTGAAAAAATAATGTCCAGATTTCTCAAAACCCGCCAGCGCTTTCAGGTCATTCACCCGCCGCTTGATGTAGGAGTGGCCGGTCTTCCAGTAGTCAGCGGTGACGTTGTTCTCGTTCAAGACCGGATCGGTCATGAAGAGCCCGGTCGATTTTACGTCCACCACGAAGGTTGCATTCTCGTGCAGCTTGGACAGGTCGCGCGCGAGCATGACGCCCACCTTGTCGGCGAAAATCTCTTCGCCTTCGTTATCCACGACGCCGCAGCGGTCGCCGTCGCCGTCGAAACCGAGGCCGACCTCCGCGCCGCTTTCCAAAACCGCATCGCGGATGGCGTGCAGCATGTTCATGTCTTCCGGGTTCGGATTGTAACGCGGGAAAGTGTGGTCGAGATTGGCGTCAAGCGGGATGACGTCAGCCCCGAGATCGGCCAGAATTTGTGGCGCAAACGCGCCCGCCGTGCCGTTGCCACATGCGGCCACGACCTTGATCGGACGATTGAGTTTCGCGCGGCTCGTAAGGTCGGCCGCGTAACGCTTGGCGAAGTCCGGCACAAACACATAAGACCCGCCGCCTTTAAGATTCAGCGCATTGGAAAGCACGATCTCTTTCAGGCGGCTCATCTCATCGGGGCCGAAGGTGAGCGGGCGATTGACGCCCATCTTCACGCCCGTCCAGCCGTTTTCATTGTGCGACGCGGTGACCATGGCGACCGCCGGAACGTCGAGCTCAAACTGGGCAAAATACGCCATCGGCGAGAGCGCGAGGCCGATGTCATGCACCTTGATGCCCGCTGCCATCAGGCCGCTTGTGAGCGCAATCTTGATCGATGCGGAATAGCCGCGGAAATCATGGCCCGTCACAAGCTCTGGTTTCACGTCCATCTCGTGCATGATGGTTCCGATGCCAGCCCCGAGCACCTGAATGCCCATGAGGTTGATTTCTTCACCAAACAGCCATCTGGCATCGTATTCGCGAAAGCCGGTCGGCTTTACCATAGGTTGTGTTTCGAACTCGAATGTGTTGGGCACGAGCTTGGGAACGGGATTTGGAAACATCGATTACCTCGGGAGATGGGAAGTGAGGACGCCGGGACGGTTACCGCGGATTTGTGACAAGAGAACTACCCCATTCGCGTGTGGAAGGTAAGGGGTAACCCTTGGGAATTACGACCTAGAGTTAAGTCGGGGCAACAAAGTGGCGGAGTGTTGAAAACGAGGAGGTCAGGGCACCATGACGAGCGTACCGTTTCGCACCCGATACTCTTTCAATCTGCTCAAAAAGCTGTTGCCGAGGAGGTTAACGCCTGCCACAGCACCGGGTTGCCTAACGCTCGCACGAACGTTCCGCATCCGAATCGATTTGTAGCGAAAGTTTTTGATTGTTACCTTCGCGGACAGGACGCGCCCATTTGCCGTATTCGTCACATATTTGAAATCAGACTTTGTCAGGCGAATTCCCGCCCTTTGTGCCGCATCATAATCCAATGAGACAAAAGAAGCGCCGGAATCGACGACAAAGGGAAGCGAAGTGCCGTTGACCTTTGCATTCATGTAAAAATGCCCGTTTCTGCCCGCTCTCAGCCGAACCGCCCGCTCGGAATAGCCGTCGTCTTCCTGATATGCCTGCGTGATCGGCTGCCGGACTGGCGCGCGGCGTGCCTCAAAAGTCGGTGCACTTGCTCCATCAGACTGGGCGGTCACGGTTTTTTCCAGGTAGTCGGGCAGGAAATAGGCCGCGCCGATGGAGACGGCGAGCGCCAAAAAACACAATCTGACAATCGAGTCCATCGGTTGAGATCCGTCGTTTCTGTCACGCGTGTTTCCACAGTGCCCGCTTCGCCTTAGCGTTGCGTTACACGACGGACTAGATTTGATGCTTCGATGAACAAGCGGTTAACCTAGGTCTGAGCCCTAATCATCGATGCCATGGGCTTGGCAGACTTGAGCGCACAGCTGCGGGCTGCGCAAAGATACAAGTTGAAGACAATGTGATCGCCGTTGATCGGATTTCATGGGTGAAAACCTCGAAGCCGGCCGCTTGGTAAACCATCTTGGGCAGGAACCTATATGAACGGCCTTAACCCCAAGCTCACGTCATCCGAAGAGGTTTCCCATGCGCATGTTGAAAATGGCAGCGACCCTGCTCACCCTCGCCGTGTCTGTATCCACCTACACGGCCCCGTCCCACGCCCAAAGCTTCCTCGAGCGGTTTGCGGTTCCGAAATCCAAACTCGTCAATCGCATTTGGACGCAAAACGATCCGAATTCGTCAATCGTCGTGGATCATGGGCGCTGGGATGCGTTCCTGTCGAAATATGTAAGAACGGACGGGAGCGGTGTGAATCGCGTCGCGTATGGCCGGGTCAGCGGCGCGGACAAATCGACGTTGAATGCCTATCTGGCGGACCTTCAAAAGGTCGATGTCACAAAGCTCAACAGGAATGAGCAATATGCGTTCTGGCTCAACCTTTACAATGCGAGCACGGTTTCTGTTGCGATCAACAATTACCCAATCAAATCGATCCGCGACGTGAAGAACAGTGCCGTTGACTTCGTCGGCCCGTTTAACGACAAGATAGCGACTGTGAACGGCAAATCCCTGACCCTGAATGCGATCGAAAGCGGGATCGTCCGGCCCATCTGGAAGGATCCGCGTCTGCATTATGCGTTCAACTGCGCCGCCGTCACATGTCCGAATCTCGGCAAAAAAGCGTATGTCGGCAGCAAGATCAACGGTCAGTTGAACGCCGCCGCCCGCGCCTACGTGAACGATCCGCGTGGAGTGACAGTCAAGAACGGCAAGATCACAGCATCCAAAATCTACTTCTGGTACGAGGATGATTTCGGTGGCAGCGAGGCTTCAATCCTGAACCACATCCGCCGCTATGCGAACAACAGTCTGAAATCGAAGCTCGCAAATGCCAAGGGGATCGATGACTATGTCTACGACTGGGCATTGAACGATCGCTGAACTCTGATCGCGACACCTCAGACACATTTCAAAGCGGCTTCCCAGGGGCCGCTTTTTTCGTACTCGCGTAATCGTTTGCGCGCGACGAAAAAAGAAGGAAATGTCAATATAATAAGGCTTTATACGTGTCAGATATTATTGACAGGCATGTGTTTTCCGATAGGCTTTCAAGGTGCAAACCGAGGAGACAAGGCACGAGTCTCGCTGCCGGGCAGGATGAACAATCGTGGTCTGAGCGCGTAACCGCCGCCTGAGAAACCACATATGATCCGCGCCGATCCATCAAACTTTGTGCAGACGCCAATCCGGGTGACACTCGTCACCATGGACACACATTTGGCGAGCGCGGCGCATAAGGCTTATGCGAAGCTTAGGCGCAAGATCGAAGGTCTCACCTTTTCCATCCACGCCGCGTCCGAGTGGAGCAAATCCGCCGATCGCGTCGAGGCATGCATCCAGGATATTGAGGCGGCGGACATCGTGATCGTCACGATGCTGTTCCTTGAAGACCATTTCCAGCCGATCCTGCCAGCCCTTGAGGCTCGCCGCGACCGCTGCGACGTCATGGTTTGCGCGATGTCCGCGCCGGAAGTCGTGAAACTGACGAAGATGCGCCAGTTCGACATGGCAAAGCCAGCGACTGGCATTATGGGTTTGCTGAAGCGCATGCGCGGCAAGGGCAAGACGCAAACCGGCGGCGCGGCGCAAATGCGCATGCTGCGTCGTCTGCCGCGCATCCTGAAATACATTCCGGGCACGGCGCAGGACGCCCGCGCCTATTTCCTGACCCTGCAATATTGGCTCGGTGGGTCGGAAGAAAACATCCGCCACATGATCGCGTTCCTGATCGAGCGTTATGCGGCTGGTCCGCGTGAGAAACTGAAAACCGGAAAGGCCGTCCCCGAACCGGTCGATTACCCAGATGTCGGCGTTTATCACCCGGCGATGAAGGGCCGGTTTTCCGAAAAACTCACCGATTTGCCGAAAACTCTTAAACGGTCCGAGCGACGTGGCCGCGTCGGTCTTCTCCTGCTCAGATCCTATCTGCTCGCGGGCAATGCGGCCCATTATGATGGCGTGATTGCCGCCCTTGAGGCGAAGGGTCTTGAGGTGGTTCCGGCCTTCGCGTCCGGCCTTGATGCACGCCCGGCGATTGAGAAATTCTTCATCGAAGATGGCGAAACGACGGTTGATGCTCTCGTCTCGCTCACCGGTTTTTCGCTCGTCGGTGGCCCGGCCTACAACGATGCCAAAGCGGCGGAAGAAGTTCTGGCCACGCTCGACGTGCCGTATCTCACGGCCCACCCGGTGGAGTTTCAGACCCTCGATGAATGGGGCGGATCGGACCGGGGTCTCTCACCCGTTGAAAGCACCATCATGGTGGCAAT
>JBCBTO010000156.1:354-5056 GCA_039818625.1 Pseudomonadota bacterium | reverse complement strand
CAAAGCTGGTCGCCAGATGGGCAGTCAGCGTTGTCTTGCCAGAGCCGCCTTTTTGCTGCGTGATGGTGATGATCCTGCCCGCCATGGCGCACGGCTCCCTTATCGTCAAGCACCGAAACACAGGAAACGAAAGCATGTCTCAAGGTCAAGTAGAGGTTCACTTTTCGGTGTCCCCGATGGGCCATTTACCCACATTGCGCTACCATCATACCATGATCAGACAGTTTAGAACGCTCGCCGCCGCCCTCTTGGTTCTCTGCACCACAAGCCACGTAGGACGTGCCGAAACCACAGAAGTCGATGCGGAACTCTTCCTCGCCGTCGATGTGTCACGGTCTATGAGCGAACGGGAATTGGAGATACAACGGCGCGGCTACGCCGAGGCGCTCGTAAGCGAACCCGTGCTGGCTGCGATCAAAAATGGCCCGCTCGGCCAGATAGCGGTCACATTTGTTGAATGGGGCGGCGCGCATTTCCAGCGCATCGTCGTCGACTGGACCTTGATCGACGACATCGACGATCTGCGCGATGTGGCAACGCGGCTTACAACACAGTTTGATGGTGCTTTGCGGCGAACATCCATCTCAGGCGTTCTCGATCACGCGACGAAATCGTTTGAGACCAATACATTCTCGTCAAACCGGAAGATCATCGACATATCAGGCGATGGTCCCAACAATCAGGGCCGCGCGGTTCTTGATGCGCGCAGTGACGCATTGGCTGAAGGCATAACGATCAACGGCCTGCCCCTCATGACGAAGGAAGGTGTTGGCCTCGCCTTTCACCTCGATGACCTTGACGAATATTATCGAAATTGCGTCATCGGCGGCTCAGGAGCGTTCGTCATTCCCGTTCGCAAATGGGAAGAATTCACTGAAACAGTCAGACGCAAACTGGTTCTCGAATTGGCAGCACACCCTCAAACGCCGCGCATCACCCGCGTCAATTTCAAGGGAGGAGGCGATGGCCCCTATGATTGCTTTGTCGGCGAGAAGATATGGCAGAACTTCATCGACAGTTCGCCGTTTCGCAACCTGCCATGACGGTTGAAGCGTCTCAGTGCGGGGCGAAAATCTCTTGAGTTTCGGAAATTCCGCGGATCGGGTACTCACCGAGCGAAACGAGATCGCATGTGACGTTCTCCGCCACCGGACGAGTACACAAAATCGGATGGTGAAGCGTCTTCGTCAGCTCTTCCATTCGGCTCGCAATATTCACCGTTTTACCAATAACCGTAAAATCAAGTCGCCCCGGACTGCCCACATTGCCATAGGTCACTTCGCCGAGGTGAAGCGCCGTTCCAAAATCGATCGTCTCAAGGCCCGATGACATGCGCTCTTCATTGTAGCTGGCGAGCGCCTGGCGCGCCGACCACGCCGCCTCAAGCGCGTCATTGGAGCGGCGCATCGTCAGGGCTTTGTCCTCAATCGGAAAGACCGCCAGAACGCCATCGCCCAAAAACTTGAGCACGTCGCCATTGTGGGAATGCACAGCGTCGACCACGATGCCAAAGTAGTCGTTCAAAACCTCAAGTAACGACTCGTCGCTCCAGTTCGCCGACTTGTTGGTAAATCCGCGCAAATCTGAAAACATCACGACTGCGTCGAGATTTGAGCGCTCCCCGCGCCTTTTGGAGCCGCCGATCACAGCATCGGATGGCCCAACGCCAAGATAAGCCTTCAACAGGCTGTTCATGGACCGGCGAATGGCCATCGGCTCCATGGCAGACGCAATTGAATGTTTCATTTGAGAGACAAGTGCAATCTGATCGTCGGAGAAGCCTCCAGCCTGACTGGTGACAACGCTCATGCCTTGAATGGTCCCGTCGGCATATTCAAGCGGCAATGCCAGAAAATCAGTGCCCCCATCCGCGGCAATTTCATGAAGAACAGTGTGGTCATCGATCGGATCAAGATCGACGAGCCGCCGCCGGAAGACCTCACGATGCTCGGTCACATATTGAAACGGGCTGCCAATCCAAATGCTGGTCGATAGCCACTCCGTCGGAACGATATACTCAGTCGTGGGCTTGTCATCAGAATGCCAGATCACACCCCATGCCGTGATCAATGGATTGGCAACTTTCTGTGCGACCCTCAACCGCCAAAGCGGTAGGCCGGAGGCGACGAAGCGACGGCCCAGTTCCTCAACAAAAGCGACGCCGTCCGTGGAAAAACGGGCCTCTTCAAGGAGCCATGTCGCCAGTATGCGCTTTTCGCGTTCAATATCCATCGTGGGTGAATGTGTGCTGGGATGGACGTTTCGCAAGGCCCAACGGTGAAAAAAGCTGTCAAGATGAACTTACAGCTAAATGGCCCCGGCTTGAGGTGTCAGCCACTCAATATCTTGCCGGGGTTCATGATGTTGCCCGGATCGATGGCCGCTTTTATAGCTCGCATGTAATCGACCGTCCCACCCAGCTCGTGGACGAGATAGGGCTGCTTGCGCTGCCCGATTCCATGTTCGCCGGTACACGTCCCGTCCATGGAAATCGCCCGCATGTTCAACCGCGAGACAAAAGCCTCTGCCTTTTTCACCTCAGCTGCGTTCTTCTCATCGAACATCAGGAGAACGTGGAAGTTGCCGTCGCCCACATGGCCGACAATGGGTGCCATAACCCCGGTCTCAGCGATGTCTTTCTGGGTCTCGGACATGCACTCAGCAAGGCGCGAGATGGGAACGCAAACATCCGTCGAAATCGCCTTTTTGCCGGGGTCGAGTTGCAAAGCCGCCCAGTAAGCATCGTGCCGCGCCTGCCAAAGTTTCGTGCGTTCTTCGGCATCCGTCGTCCAGATGAACTCCCCGCCACCATTGTCATTGGCGATCTCGGAAAACATTTCGGCCTGTTCTTTGACTGAACGTTCGGTGCCATGGAACTCCAAAAGGAGAAGCGGCTCCTCGCGCAATGAAAGCTTTGAATAATTGTTGACAGCCTTCACCTGAAGCGCATCGAGAAGCTCGATGCGGGCAACGGGTATCCCCATTTGCATCGTCTGGATGACAGCTTCACAGGCCGCCTCTTCACTCGGGAACGAACAGGAACCGCCCGATATGGCTTCCGGAATCCCGTAAAGCCTGAGCGTCAGCTCCGTGATGATGCCGAGCGTACCCTCAGCGCCAACGAGAAGGCGGGTCATATCGTAGCCGGCGGATGACTTTCGTGTGCGCTTTGCTGTCTTGACGATCCGCCCATCGGGCATGACAGCGGTAAGAGAAATGACATTGTCCCGCATCGTTCCATAACGAACCGCATTTGTGCCGGACGCCCGCGTCGAGGCCATTCCGCCGAGGCTCGCATCGGCACCGGGATCGATCGGAAAAAACAGCCCTTTATCACGCAGATGCGTGTTCAGCGCCTTGCGGGTCACACCCGCCTGAACAGTGCAATCGAGGTCTTCGGGATGCACCGCAATGATCTCATTCATGGTGCTCAGATCAATGCACACACCGCCGTAGGGCGCGTTCACATGTCCCTCCAGCGAGGTACCGGTCCCAAAAGCAATGACCGGCACCTGATATTCACCGCACACACGCACGATGTCGGCGACTTCTTCGGTCGACGTCACAAAGATCACGGCGTCCGGCGCCTGGTTCTCAAGATAGGTGGCGGTGTGCCCGTGTTGCTCACGCACGGCCTCAGCCGTCGAAAGACGCTCCCCAAATCGCTGGCGCAGCACTTGGATTGCGGTCCCAATGCCATCATCATTGCGGGTATTCGTCATCGCGTCTGGTGCCATGGGATGTCCTCTACGGTATGGATCGCGGCAAACTATACTGCACTTAAAGCAATCTCATCAATCACGAGGTCGTTTTCGTCCATGCACAAAGTTAAATCACATGCGGCTTTGATTTTTCCAGGTGTTGGCCTACGGTTCCACAAAGCGAAGTGCACGACGCACGGACTGGCTCTGGTCACATGACAACCCTCGACCCTCACCCCCTGGACCCGCCGCCTAAGAAAGGCGAAACCAGCCTTCCGCGTGGCATGCGCGTTCCTGCGATACCGTTCGTTTCGGTCGTGGTGAAGTGGATCGAACCGAACCTCACCTATTTTGTCACGACGCGCCAACCCGTCCTTTGGGTCGTGGCGCTGGTTGCAGGCGGCCTTGTGGGACTTGCAACCATAGCATTTCGAGAGCTTTTGGCCGCTTTCCAATATATCTGGCTCCAGGACATGAGCGAGTTCGTGGCGACCGCCGCGCGCGCGCAACACTGGTGGATCGTTTGGCTTGCACCGGCATTCGGCGGCTTGATCGTCGGTCTCATCCTGCAAAATTTCGCAACCGCAAAGCGCGCATTCGGCGTTGCAGACGTGATTGAGGCGCGCGCGCTCACAGCACGAAAAATTCCGATCGGGCAAGGTTTGCTCAGCGCACTGATCTCGGCAATTTCCTTGGGCTTCGGCGCGAGTTCAGGGCGTGAGGGACCGGTCGTCCATCTCGGCGCAACGATCTCCACGTACTTCGCCGACAAACTCAATCTTGCCGGGCGCGCCCAGCGCATCCTGCTCGCCTGTGGGGTCGCCTCTGCGGTCTCAGCCTCGTTCAACGCGCCGATCGCAGGCGTGCTCTTCGCACATGAGGTCATTTTGGGGCACTACGCGGCGAGCGCATTCGTGCCGATTGTGATTGCCTCGGTCGCTGGCACCATCTTGTCACGGCTTTATTTCGGCGAGACGGCAGCCTTTGTCATCCCCGATTAT
>JBCBTO010000156.1:0-344 GCA_039818625.1 Pseudomonadota bacterium | reverse complement strand
ACATCAAGATGCCGCTTTGGGTGAGACCGGTGGTCGGCGGGCTTTTGATCGGCACCATCGCACTTGCCTACCCGGAAGTTCTGGGCGTTGGATATGAAGCGACCAACCAGGCGCTTTATGGCCATCTGTCGCTCACCATGCTGCTCGCCCTCCTTCTGGCCAAAACGCTTGCAACCGCGATCACCCTTGCGTCACGGTTCGGTGGCGGCGTGTTCTCCCCAGCCCTTTATCTCGGTGCGATGGTCGGCGGGGCCTTCGGCATCATTGCGGCCGGCATTTCCCCGGACCTTGCGTCGAGCGGTGGGGTTTACGCCATGCTCGGCATGGGTGCAGTGGCGGCCTCC
>JBCBTO010000155.1:0-5194 GCA_039818625.1 Pseudomonadota bacterium | reverse complement strand
CCACCAGCCGGGCGTGGATGTCATCTTCCCCGACATCGCGTTTTTGGAAGATGTGCGCAAGGATATCGTTGGGATCGTCATCACCCACGCCCATGAAGACCATTATGGCGCGCTTCTTGAGCTCTGGCCGGCGTTGGAGCGACCCGTTTACTGTACAGCATTTGTGGCGGGGCTCCTTGACGCGAAAGCGGCGCGTTTCGGCGAATATGACGCCGTGCCGACCCGCGTTGTTGAACAGGGAGATACAGTCGAGATCGGGCCATTTCAGGTGGAGTTCATCCCGGTCTCTCACTCCATTCCCGAACCCAACGCCTTGTTGATCACGACGGATGCCGGGCGTGTCCTTCACACGGGCGACTGGAAACTCGATCCGACACCCGGTGTTGGCAAGGCGACCAACATTGACCGGCTCAAAGCGATTGGTAAGAGCGGTGGTGTTGATACGCTTTTGTGCGATTCGACAAACGCCATGCGGGAAGGGGTAAGCCCGAGTGAGGAGGAGATAGAAGCCAACCTCACACGGCTCATCAAAGAAGCTCCGCATCGGGTGGCTGTGACCACATTTTCATCGAACGTCGCCCGAATTCGTGCTATTGCGCGCGCTGCGGAAGCAGCCGACCGGAAAGTTGTCTTGCTCGGTGCTGCCATGAAGCGGGTTGTCGATGTCTCTCGGGAGCTTGGCTATCTTGACGATGTACCGCCGTTCATTTCCGAGGCGGAGTTTGGTTATCTTCCGCGGGAGAAGGTGCTTGTCCTTCTGACCGGATCACAAGGCGAGCCACGTGCGGCGCTTGCCCGCATTTCACGGGACGAACATCGTGATATCGCCTTTAGCAAAGGCGACATGGTGATTTTTTCGTCCCGTGCGATTCCCGGCAATGAAAAGGTCATCGGCAACATCATCAATCGGCTCGTCGCCATGGGGTTGGAAGTCATCACTGACCGCGAAGAGGTCGTTCACGTGACGGGCCATCCGCGCAGGAATGAACTTCTTCAAATGTATGAGTGGGTCAAGCCGCGCTCGCTCGTGCCCGTCCATGGTGAGCCGATGCATTTGCGCGCGCAGGCACGTCTTGCCCAAGAAGCCGGAATTTCCGATGTCATGGTGATCGGCGACGGGGATATGGTCCACATCGCGCCACATGCTCTTCAAAAGGTCGATGAGATACACTCCGGCATCCTCGTGCGCGACGGATCCCTCATCCGGGATGAAGAGGGAGCGGGTGTGCCGGAGCGGCGCAAGCTTTCCTTCGCAGGCGTTGTCCACGTGGCGCTGGTGCTTGATAACAAGGGCGAACTGATGGATGACCCGGCCGTTGAGCTCGTCGGCCTGCCACTCGAAGATGATGACGACGACTATTTTGAAGATATCGTCTTCAACACAGTCTTTCAGACGGTTGAGGATTTTCCACGCAAGCGGCGCAAAGAGGAGGCGGCTTTGAAAGATGTCGTGTCGAGGGCCGTGCGATCCAAAGTCAATCAGCTTTGGGGGAAGAAACCGATCTGTTCAGTGCTTGTCCTTAAAGTCTGACCGAAGGTGAGAAACACATGATTGGCCGTTTGAATCATATTGCCATCGCTGTCCCGGATCTTGAGGCAGCGTGCGCGCAGTACAAGAGCGCGCTGGGTGCGGTGGTCTCCGCCCCGCAGTCTTTACCGGAGCACGGGGTAACCGTCGTATTCGTTGAGCTTCCCAACACCAAGATCGAGTTTCTTTATCCGCTTGGCGATGCTTCACCAATAGCGAAGTTCCTGGAAAGGAATCCGGACGGTGGCCTCCATCATATCTGTTACGAGGTTGACGATATCATCGCTGCGCGTGACCGATTGATGGGCGAGGGCGCGCGTGTTCTCGGCGATGGTGAGCCGAAGATCGGGGCTCACGGCAATCCGGTGTTATTCCTTCATCCCAAGGACTTCCAGGGATCGCTTGTTGAACTTGAAGAGGTGCGTGGCTGATGTCGCCGATCACAGTCTTTGCGTTTTATTTCATCATCTGGTGGCTGACCTTTTTCGCCATCTTGCCATTTGGTGTGCGCACACAAGACGAAAATGATGATGTCACGCTCGGCACTGTTTCCAGCGCGCCGTCAAAGCCGATGCTGCTGCGCAAAGCTTTGGCCACCACCATCGTCTCTGCGATCATTTTGGGGATCATCTACTGGGCCGTCGCGATACAGGGCCTGACCCTGGACGATATTCCCTTCATGCCCGACATGTCGCTTACCTGAGATGACGAGTGGCCCAAAAAAAAAAGGGCTCAAGGCCCTGTAAATAAAAGTTCCGCTCTCTGTTTTTCCAATCCAATCACTTGGTGCAGCAAACGTAAATGTCGCGCAGGAAAATCAGTCCCTCCCAAGACTTTAGAACGCAAGGCGAGGAGCATGTCTCCTTCTTTTTCTTAAGTCCTATACAACATCGTCGGGCTTGTCACGCCTGAAAAACCGCCTGTGTGTTAAATTTATCATTTTTTTCGCGCGACACGCCCCACCCGCGATACAACCGCACTAAATGGCGTCGGAGGGCAGAGGATGCATATTGATGATCGCGACGCGGTGCTTGGAGGCAATGTTTTCTGGTGACGCGGAAGTTTTTTCTAGCAGTTTGATGCGTCAGACGCTAACCCCGTTAAGACACCGCTTTTGTAGCCCCGAGATAGTGCCCGAGACATTGAATGCGCCTTTCAAATTACTTTCTTCCGATCCTTAAGGACACTCCCCGGGAAGCGGAAATCATCTCCCACAAACTGATGTTGCGCGCGGGCATGGTCCGACAGCAGTCGGCGGGCATTTACTCGTGGTTGCCGCTTGGGCTGAAGGTTCTTGAAAAGATCAATGGCATCATCCGTGAAGAGATGAACCGTGCGGGTGCGGTTGAGGTTTTGATGCCGACCATCCAATCGGCCGAGTTGTGGCGGGAGAGCGGGCGCTATGACGCCTATGGCAAGGAAATGCTGCGCATTCAGGATCGCCAGGAACGGGATATGTTGTTCGGCCCCACGAATGAAGAAATGATCACAGACATCTTCCGCAGTTATGTGCGCTCTTATAAGAGCCTGCCGCTCAACCTCTACCATATCCAATGGAAGTTTCGTGACGAGGTGCGTCCAAGGTTCGGTGTGATGCGCGGTCGCGAGTTCCTTATGAAAGACGCTTACTCGTTCGATCTTGATTACGAGAGCGCGAAGACGGCCTACCAACGCATGTTCGCGGCGTATCTGCGCACCTTCAATCGACTTGGATTGACGGCGATTCCCATGAAGGCTGACACTGGCCCGATTGGCGGTGATCTCAGCCATGAGTTCATCGTGCTTGCGGAGACGGGCGAAAGCGGGGTCTTTTGCCATCGATCCCATCTTGAACGCGCGACACCGGCGGCCGATATCGATTTTGGTGATCCTGAGGCCATGCAGAACGTGTTTGACGCCTGGACGTCGGACTATGCGGCGACAGACGAAATGCACGACGAAGCGCAGTATGACGCCATTGCAGCTGAGGATCGCATTTCAGCGCGCGGCATTGAGGTCGGTCACATCTTTTACTTTGGCACCAAATATTCAGAGCCCATGGGCGCGAACGTTACGGGTCCTGATGGTGTGGAGACGCCCGTGCATATGGGATCTTACGGGATCGGGCCGTCGCGCCTTGTCGGTGGCATCATCGAGGCGAGCCATGATGACAATGGTATCGTCTGGCCGGAGGCCGTCTCACCTTTTGATGTCGGGCTCATCAATATGAAGCCTGGTGAGGATGCAACTGACAGCGCATGTGATACACTGTATCAGGCCCTGACCAACGCAGGCAAAGACGTACTTTATGATGATACAGACACGCGCGCCGGTGCGAAGTTTGCCACCATGGACTTGATCGGCCTGCCGCGGCAACTCATTGTCGGACCGAGAGGTCTTGCGAATGGTGTCGTTGAAATTAAGGACCGGGCGAGCGGCGAACGCGAGGAATTGAGCCTTGATGCTGCGGTCAATCGGTTGACAGGTTAACGTTTAACAGCTCTTCGGAAAGCCCATGGATCTGCCCGTCAAGACCAGCCCTTTCTCCAAGTTTGAATGGATGGTGGCGTTTCGTTATTTGCGGTCGCGGCGCAAGGAGACCTTCATATCCGTCATTGCGGCCTTGTCGTTTCTCGGCATCTTGCTCGGGGTTGCAACATTGATCATCGTCATGGCTGTGATGAATGGTTTTCGCACGGAGCTGCGAGAGCGGATTTTGGGCATTAATGGCCATTTCATCGTACAGCCGATGGACGGCGCGGGCTTGCCTGATTTTGACGCCATCACCGCGCGTATTGAAAATCTTGGCAATGTCACGACGGCGTTTCCGATGATCGAAGGTCAGGTTCTCGCATCAACGGACCGTCAGCCGACCGGAACACTCGTGCGCGGCATGCGTGAGGCCGATATCAACAAGGTCGATGCCCTCAGCCAAAACGTGACGCTTGGCAGTTTTGCAGACTTTGATGATGGGAACGCCATTGCGCTCGGCTCCCGTCTTGCGATCAAACTTGGCGTGACGATCGGCGACCAAGTCACATTGATCGCCCCACGCGGCAACATCACGCCTTTTGGTGTGACGCCGCGCTTGAAGGCCTACACGGTGACCGCGATTTTTCAAATCGGGCTTTCTGAATATGACGCGGCCCTTACCATCATGCCGCTCGATGAGGCACAGGGCTTTTTCAACAAAGACGGTGTTGTCGACGCCATTGAGATTTTCATCACAGATGCGGACCTTTACAATGTGATGCGCCCGCAAATTGAAGAAGCGGTGGACCGAACGGCACTTGTCAGCGACTGGACGCAGCGCAATGCGACGTTTTTCAGTGTTCTGGTGGTCGAGCGAAACGTCATGTTCGTGATTCTCACCATGATCATTCTCGTTGCCGCGCTTAACATCATTTCGGGCATCACCATGCTCGTCAAAGACAAGGGGCGCGATATTGCGATCCTGCGCACTATGGGCGCGGCGCGGGGGTCGATCCTGCGTATTTTCCTCATCACGGGCGCTGCAATCGGCATTGTGGGGACGTTCGGCGGTCTCATCATGGGGCTTTTGATCGCGAGCAATATTGAGGGGATCCGGCAGTTCATCCAGAATACGACCGGTATTCAGACCTTTCCGCCTGAGTTTTATCTCCTGAGCGAATTGCCATCGCGCATCGATATGGGAGAGGTGATTGT
>JBCBTO010000154.1:0-5227 GCA_039818625.1 Pseudomonadota bacterium | reverse complement strand
ATCGCCCGCGGCCGCTATCGCCGACAACAGGCGGAACAACAACGCCAAGCATCGGCCAATGCCAACGTGACCAAGGCCGCAACCAATACCTCGCTCCAAGACCCGGCGGATGAGTTACGGCGGGCGGCAAAGCGGCTTGGCGTTGCGCTGATTGCTCCGAACGGACGCGCCAATTCCTGGTCTTTCCCGCAGGGCGTGAAGCGCGGCCGAGCGCGCGATGAGTTTCGATATTTCAATGATCTCCTGAGCGACGTTACATCCCGCTTTCCCATCGATCCGAACAAGATCGTCGTTTCCGGCTTTTCAATCGGCGCGTCCATGACGTGGAATCTGGCGTGCCGGGAACCCGGCAAATACGCTGGCTACGTGCCGGTGGCGGGAACCCTCTGGCGCCCGCAGCCGCAACGCTGTCGCCGACCGATTGGCGACTTGCACCATTATCACGGCACGTCTGACCGGATTTTCCCGCTGGAGGGGCGCAGGGTTGCGGGCAAACGCCAGGGAGACATTCGCGATACGTTTGAAATCCTCTACCGCCAGGATGGCTGCACGCGCCAGGTGGTTCGCGAAACTCGTGAGCGCGGCCTGCGCTGCAAGGTTCACAGAACCTGCGGCGGGAAGGCCCTGCGCTTTTGCCTCCATCGCGGGGCTCACACCGTCAAGGCGAGCTACCTCGAAGATGGTTTCAGGCGGATTGCCCGAGCCAAGGGCTGGTGAAGATCGCAAGATCAGCCCTATTTGAAGCTATGAATGCAGCAAGCCGATAAGACGTCAGACAATTATGAGTGAAAATCCATCCGATCACAGCGTCAAACACGGACCTTTGACGGGCCTGCGCGTCCTCGACCTGTCGCGCATTCTGGCAGGGCCGACGGCAACCCAACTGCTCGGCGACATGGGCGCGGACGTCATCAAAATCGAACGACCCGGTCGCGGTGACGACACCCGCACATGGGGCCCGCCCTTCGTGCAGGTCGACGGCAAAGACAGTCCCGAGAGTTCTTATTATCTCTGCGCCAATCGCAACAAACGCTCGCTCGCCATCGACATCGCTTCTGAAGAGGGGCAAACGATCATCCGTGACATCGCGAAGAAGTCCGATGTGTTGATCGAAAATTTCAAAGTCGGCGATCTGAAACGCCGTGGCCTCGACTATGACACGATCAAGGCGCTTAACCCGAAGATCATCTATTGCTCCATCTCAGGCTTCGGCCAGACCGGCCCTTATGCCCCGCGCGCGGGCTATGATTTCCTCATCCAGGGCATGGGCGGGATCATGAGTTTGACGGGCCGATGCGATGAAGACGGCGGGGTGCCGTCCAAAGTGGGCGTTGGCATCGCCGATGTCATGTGCGGCATGTACGCATCGAACGCGATCCTCGCCGCACTCCACGCGCGGGAAAAGACAGGCGCGGGACAGCACATCGACCTTGCCCTCCTCGATACACAGGTCGCCTGGCTCATCAATCAGGGAGCTGCTTATCTGACGACCCATAAGGTGCCCAAACGCCTGGGCAACGGTCACCCGACGATTGTGCCTTACGAGACGTTTCCCGCCGCCGATAAACAATTCATCCTGGCCGTTGGAAATGACAGTCAGTTTGCGAAATTTCTCGATGTCGCCGGACGGCCCGACTTGATGGATGATGAGCGCTTTGCAACCAACGCTGCGCGGGTGCGCAACCGCGATCATGTGGTGCCGGTGATTCAGGGTCTGACCCGCCAGAAAACCGCGGATGACTGGCTGGCAGAGCTCGCGAAGGTTGGCGTTCCCTGCGGGCCCGTGAATGATCTTCAGGACGTTTTCGAAGATCCACAAATCGTTCATCGCAACATGCAGATCAAAATGGCACACGACACCGCCGATGAGGGTGAAGTGCGGCTTATTGGAAACCCGATCAAGATGAGTGAGACGCCGATCACATATCGCCATCCACCGCCCCGCGTGGGCGAGCATTCTGTTGACGTCCTGCGCGAACTCATCGATGTGGACGATGAAACAATAGACGCGCTGATCGAACGCGGCACGATCACAGACGGTCGTTTGCCATGACGCGGGCTTGCGAAGCCATCCGCATGGCGGACGTTATCAACTTCTTGGAACAATGATGTCCGGACCTCTCAAGATGCAACAGACCTCCCGATGGTCACCGCAAATGGTGTCGGAATGGCTTTTGAGAGAGGGGCGATTCCAGCCGGACCTTGAGGCGATCGTTTGCGCACTCGGAAAGACGCTGGTTTCCCTGAACGCACCAGTCGCAAGACTGCGTTTGTCCGTTCGTACGCTTCACCCACTGATCGCGGCCTACTCGGTCATCTGGGAACGCGGGAAGGATCAAGCCCGGGTGAACAAGGCGGCCCATGGCCTGGAGGGGAGCAGCGCCTATATTGGCAGCCCCATCGAGTTTATTTCCCGCACCGGTATGCCGTTTCGAAAACGTTTGGATGAGACCCTTTCTGCCGATGATCATGAGATCCTGCACGAGCTTCAGGCTGCCGGTGTGACGGACTATGTTGGATTGCCGCTTCGGTTCTCCAAAGGGCGCAACGCCAATTTAATTTTGAATTCCCAAGAGGCTGGCGGTTTTTCCGACCTTGATGTCGAAGGCTTTGAAGTGGTCGCTGAAACGCTCGCGCCCATCGTCGAGGCGCACAACGCAACCAAGATATCAGGGGCAATCGCAGACGCCTATCTTGGCCCGAGAACGGGGCGTCTGGTCCTTGATGGCCGCATCACACGCGGCGACATCCAGAAAATCAACGCTGCGATTTTCGTAAGCGACATCCGCGACTGGACGGGCCTGAACAATCGTATGTGTGCGGATGAGGCGCTGTCTCACGCAAACAGGTATTTCGAGTTGATCGCGCATGCAGTTGAAGACAATGATGGCGAAGTCTTGAAGCTCATTGGCGATGGCGTGCTGGCGATCTTCCCCACGAGTGCAGAGACAGAGACCGCTGAGGCCGCATGCGCCAATGCCCTGAAAGCGGCGAGACAAGCTTTGCAACTGGCAAGCCCGGCGAGTGACGATGGCGCAGACCCACTCAGATTTGGTATCGCTCTGCATTTCGGGGAAGTGCTTTACGGCAATGTCGGATCGGCGAGCCGACTGGATTTTACGGTGCTCGGTCAGGCGGTGAACATCGCTGCTCGTATCGAAGGCCTCTGCCGGGATCTCGATGAAGCGCTATTGTTTTCGCCGGACTTCGCGAGCCATCTGGATGCGCGAAGCCGCCTTGTGGCGAGACAAAGCCTGAAGGGTCATCCCCAAGAGATGGAAATATTGACGGTCGCCTGACCGGGTTTCACGACCCTTTATGGTGTCACCCAACAAAGAGGAAAACGGACTATGCGCGGTGCCGACATTATTGGAAAAAAGCTTGCCGATGCGGGCGCGACGACAGCCTTCGGCATCCCGGGCGGCGAGGTTCTGACGCTCCTCGATGGTCTGCGCGCGGCGGGCATAGAATTTGTGCTCGTGAAACACGAAAACGCAGGCGGCTTCATGGCGGAAGGCACATGGCACGCGAGCGGGGCACCGGCCATCCTTGTCGCGACAATCGGGCCGGGCGTTGCGAATGCCATCAACGTTGTGGCAAATGCCATGCAGGATCGCGTGCCCCTCATCTTTTTGACCGGATGCGTGGATGGCGCGGAGGCAGAGACCTACACCCACCAGGTGTTCGACCACCAGGCCGTATTGCGCCCCGTCGTGAAAGCGAGTTTCCGCGCCCATGAGGGGGCGATTGGGCCAATGATGGATAAGGCGATTGCGATTGCGACCGGTGGTCAGCCGGGGCCGGTGCATATTGACCTGCCAATCAATGTGGCCGCGAGCGAAACAGAAGGCGACTACGCCGCGCCGCTCGCTTTGCCGAAACTCGGCCTTCCGCCCGCAGCTGACATTGAGATGGTCAAAACCCGGATCACCAAGGCCCAAAAGCCGCTCGCCATTGTCGGCGTTGACGCGCTGAACGAAGGAGCGGACATCGCTCATTTCTGCGAGACGCTGAAAATCCCGATGGTCGCGACGTATAAGGCGAAGGGCATGCTCGACGAGCGCAGCCCGCTATCCCTCGGCGGGGCGGGCCTGTCGCCCAAGGCCGATAAGATATTGATGCCGTTGATCGAAGAATCCGACCTCGTCCTGCTTCTCGGTTATGATCCAATTGAAATGCGCGTCGGCTGGCGCAATCCCTGGGATGGCGCAAACGCCATTGAAGTCACCTCAACCCCGCGGAGCCACGGCATGCACAGGGCCGATGTGACGCTCATGGGCGATGTGGCCGACACGGTTGCGGCCTTATCGAAAGCGACGCCTGGCACTTATTGGACGAATGGTAAAGCGCAGGAAGCCCATGACGCGCTGAAATCGATGTTTGCGGTCAAAGGAGAAGGCTTCGGGCCCGAGCAGGTTTTTGCAACACTGCGCGAGATCGCGCCGGACAACACGGTGGTGACGGCGGACAGTGGGGCGCACCGCATCCTTCTGAGCCAGATGTGGGAATGTTATACCCCGCGCACGATGCTGCAGTCCTCGGCGCTTTGCACGATGGGGTGTGCTGTGCCGCTGGCCGCGGGCCATAAATTTTTGAAGTCTGACGTTCCGACAATCGCCTTTGTGGGCGACGCAGGCCTTGAAATGATGATGGGTGACCTGTCCACGATCCGCGACATGAACGCACCGATCATCATTTGCGTGCTGGTGGATGAAAGCCTTGGCCTCATCGAACTCAAACAGCGCGGCATGCAGCTTCCTAACTTGGGCGTCGATTTTTCCGGCACGGACTTTCCATTGGTCGCCCGCGGCTTCGGTGGCCACGGCGTTTGGATTGACGACGTCGAAACGTTGAAGTCAGAATTTGAAGCAGCACTTGAGCGCGATACGTTCACCGTGCTCGCCCCCCGTATCGGACGCAAGGCCTATGACGGGAAGTTTTGAGGCAGGCTTTGAGTCCATTTCGACCGCTGCTGCGGTCTCCTTGAATGTCTGCTCCTATCAATTTCTTAGCGGGAGGCGATAACACGGTCCTAGCTTTAGGAACGACGGCGTTGTGAGGCGTGGGCAACCATCGGTCAGGTTTGAGAATTAACAATGATCACAAGTGAATACATCCGCGAGATGGCGAATTACACCCGCTGGCAGAACGACAATACCTATGAGTATTGCGAAGAGATTGGGGCGAACGAGCGAAAGCAGGATCGCGGGATGTTCTTCGGTTCGAT